>DATHWE010000105.1:0-11746 GCA_035460905.1 Methylophilaceae bacterium
CAGCCGGGGGCTCGGAATGCGGGCCTGATCGTCCGGGTCCTGCGCAATCGACCTTGCGGCACGGAAGTGATCGACATCCACGCTGCTGGGGAAAGGATGCGCGTTGGCATGGTGACGGCGCTTGGCTTCGTACAGGCTGACACCGCCGGTGAATACCAGGTCGGCGCGACGCAACAGGCGCTGTTCGCGCTCGACCAGTTCCGGCGGCGCACCGCGGAACGCGGAAAGCTCGTCCATGCAGTCGTAGACGATGAGCGGCGAACTCAGATGGTCGGTAAACGACAGGCTCATCGGCGTGTAATACCAGAGCACAGGGTCGGCGCCGGAAATGGCCAGGTAGCGATTGAGGAGCTTGCGCATATCGGCCTCGCCTTCACGCGTGCCGATATGCGATGCCGGAATGCGGGGCACCAGTACGCGCACTCCATCTTCCGGCATGGTGACGTCCAGCCACGGATTGGCGGTTTCGGTAGCGATAGGCTCCTCGAAAAAAAGCACCTGGTAGGTGCGCGCAAAACGGCTCATCAGGTGCTGGGGTCGCTGGTAGACAAAGTTCCAGCGCAGGTGCGAGAGGCATAGCAGCGTCGGCCGACGCGGATCGGGTAGCGCGGCGTAACCTTGCGCTGCGGAGTGGCCTCCGGCATTGCGGGTCTTGCCGATTTCAAACTGGAAAGGACCGGCCCAACTCATGTAATTACTCCTTGAAAGTGGCTTGCGAATGTCCGCCGAAGGCACAAAAAAAGGCCTTGAAGTGCACTTTCCAAAGCTGGGGCCAGGGCGGGGTTTACTCTCAAATAGAGAAATGCAGAGTTCTCAAGTTCCGGTACTACAACGACTTCAGAATATTCCTACACGAGGTTGCAGGTTGTTCTGACGCAGCCGGAACTGCTTGAAATGCGGATAAGGTGAGGGATGCTTTGGGCAAAAAAATGGCAAGTCCACGCGATGTGCCGGATTTGCCGAGAGCCAACCTGCAATCTGGAAACTACGGCTGTATCGAGACTAATTCCTCTTCCGTGAAAAGCCGGGAGCGGCCGATGAAGGTGGTGCCGTCCGGGCCATCCAGCGCAAAAGTGCCGCCGTGGCCCTTGACCACATCCACGATCAGATGGGTGTTCTGCCAGAACTCGAATTCGCGGCTGCCCATGTAATACGGCGCGCCGCCGATCGAGCCGATGTAAACATCGTGGGGGCCGGTCTTGAATTCGCCTTCGGGATAGCAGAGAGGCACGCTGTTTTCGCAGCAACCGCCGGACTGGAAGAACATGACGGGGCCATGCAGCCGCGTCAGTGTTGCGATCAGCTCCAAGGCAGCCGGCGTGGCCGAGACACGTTCAATCATCGTTTAACCAATAGCCCCAGCCGCGCAGGCGACCGGGGCATGCGCAGGCTTTAGAAGAAACCCAGTTTTTTCGGGCTATAGCTCACCAGCAGGTTCTTGGTTTGCTGGTAGTGGTCGAGCATCATCTTGTGGGTTTCGCGGCCCATGCCGGATTCCTTGTACCCGCCGAACGCGGCGTGAGCCGGATAGGCGTGGTAGCAGTTGGTCCAGACGCGGCCGGCCTTGATGCCGCGGCCCATGCGGTAGGCGCGATTGCCGTCGCGGCTCCACACGCCGGCGCCGAGGCCGTACGGGGTGTCGTTGGCGATGGCCAGCGCTTCGGCTTCATCCTTGAATGTGGTCACGGCCAGTACCGGGCCGAAAATTTCTTCCTGGAAGATGCGCATCTTGTTGTGGCCCTTGAACAGGGTCGGGTTGATGTAGTAACCGCCGGAAATATCGCCGCCCAGTTCGGCCTTGGTGCCGCCGGTAAGGACTTGCGCGCCTTCCTCGACGCCGAGGCTCAGGTATTCCTGAATCTTGGTCATCTGGAGGTCGGATGCCTGCGCACCGATCATGGTCTCGGTATCCAGCGGGTTGCCCTGCTTGATGGCCTTGACGCGCGGGATGACGCGTTCGATGAACTTGTCGTAGATCGATTCCTGGATCAGGGCGCGGGACGGGCAGGTGCAGACTTCGCCCTGGTTGAAGGCAAACAGCACCAGGCCTTCGATCGCCTTGTCGAGGAAGTCGTCGTCGGCGGCCATGATGTCTTCGAAGAAGATATTAGGCGACTTGCCGCCGAGTTCCAGCGTAGCGGGGATCAGCGAGGTGGCTGCGGCCTGTGCAATGATGCGGCCGGTGGCGGTGGAGCCGGTGAAGGCGATCTTGGCGATGCGTTTGCTCGTGGCCAGCGGCATGCCGACTTCGCGGCCGAAGCCGTTGACGATATTGAGCACGCCGGGCGGCAGCAGGTCGGCTATCAGTTCCGCCAGGATCAGGATGCTGATCGGGGTGGACTCCGCAGGCTTCAGGATGACGCAGTTGCCGGCGCCGATGGCGGGTGCCAGCTTCCATGCGGCCATCAGCAGCGGGAAATTCCACGGGATAATCTGGCCGACCACGCCCAGCGGTTCATGGTAGTGGTAAGCCACGGTGTTTTCGTCGAGTTCGCTGAGCGAGCCTTCCTGCGAGCGCAGGCAGCCGGCGAAATAACGGAAGTGGTCGATGCTGAGGGGAACGTCGGCATTCAGCGTTTCGCGGATCGGCTTGCCGTTGTCCACGGTTTCCGCGTAGGCCAGCAATTCCAGGTTGGCTTCCAGGCGGTCGGCGATCTTGAGCAGGATATTGGAACGTTCGCCGGGAGCGGTCTTGCCCCACTTGTCGGCGGCGGCATGCGCGGCGTCGAGTGCCAGCTCGACATCGGCGGCGCCCGAGCGCGCGGCTTGCGTATAGGCCTTGCCCGTTACCGGAGTGACGACATCGAAGTATTGCCCTTCGACAGGAGGTACCCATTTGCCGCCGATGAAATTGTCGTATTTGGCTTTGTACTGGACTTTGGCGCCAGCCTGACCGGGGAATGCGTAAATCATGACTTCTCCTCAAAAAGTTATAGCGTGCAGTTGCAGTTGCAGTTGCCTTGTGCCGGCTAACTCATTACTGATAGCAGTATCTGTGCCGGAATCCTTGAATGCATTCAACCAATTGAAAACAAATATTTTTATGGTAATCGCGCTTGCTTAGACACTGCATCTCGTCTCAAGTTGAGACGCCGCTGCCGTCTCATTGCGAGACGGATTCATGAAAAAGCCAACTCAAGTGCTCACGGCCGTCAGGCCCTGCAGCGTGTCGGCAACTTCGCGCGTATGGCCGGCAGTCTCAGCGGTCTGCGTACTGTAGCCTTCGATGGTCTCCAGCACGCCGGTCAGGCCGGAAACTTCTTCCGACTGGCGCTCGATCATTTTTGCCACGACGACCATCTCTTTCGCCAATGAGGAAATGTCGCTGCCGATCTCGTCCGCACTGCTGCGCGACTTTTCCGCCAGACGGCGCACTTCGTCCGCCACCACGGCGAAGCCGCGGCCCATTTCGCCGGCGCGCGCTGCTTCGATGGCGGCGTTGAGGGCGAGCAGGTTGGTCTGGTCGGAAATCTGCTGGATCACCTCGACCACGCCGTGGATACGCTGGCTGGCCTGCGCCAGGTTGTGCGCGCTGCCTGCCACTTCGCTCGCCTGTTCCGACAGGCTGACTATGGTGCCGCTGGCGCGGTGGATGGCACCCTGTTGTTCGGACAGTTTCCGGGTCAGCGAGTTGACCGAGCCGTAGAGATCACTTGAGCATGTTTTCAGGTGCTGTGCGGTGAGCTCGCGCTGGTTTTGCGCCTCCTGCATGATTTCACCCAGGCCGTTGAGGTCGCGCACTACCGAAATCAGATTGGTGTCGATGTTGTCCGGGTTGACGCGACTATTGAAATTGCCGATTTTGTAATCGGAGATCTGCTGCATCATCACACGCGACACGCCCGCCAGCTTGGCGTGGCTGCGGCGCAGGAAAAAGGCCTTGAATTCGCCGTAGTGCGCGACGAAGTTGTCCACGAACCCATCCCGGAAAGACTGTCCGGGCGCGACCCGGAAAAAGAATACCGCGGTGAGCGTCTGGTTGAGATTGAGCCCAAGGATTTCGCCAAAGGTGGAAAAGCCCGCGAGCTGTTTTGTCTGGAACAGGCCGTCGAGGCCGGACAGTTCGCTGCCGTTGTAGAGGCGGCGCAGGATACAGTCGTTCAGCATGCCGGCAATGGGCGCACTTGGCTTGCCTGCCATGAAGGCCCGGAAGTCCCGCTCGGTGGTGCTGACGAAAGGCGTGCGCTTCACCAGCACCAACTCCTCCCCGGCGCCGACGTCGCAGTAGAAATCCACCCGTTCGTTATCGAAATCCAGCTTGGCGACCGAACGCACGAACAACTCATCCTTCACCTTGATGGCGAAGGAATAGCTGTCCAGCTTGCCCTGAAGCTGATCCCGGGAGCACGCCAGTGTTTCGCACAGCGCATCCAGCAATGAAACCACGCGCCCATGGGAATTGATGACCTGTCGTACCTGGCGGCGTTCCACCGAAGCGCTGAATACCTGGTAGCTGGCGCCTGCGGGTTCGAAGTTCTGGCTCTTGAAAACGCCGAAGCGGATGCCCGGCGCCATTTTCAGGAAGACGATAACGGCGTGGTTGGTCAGCTTGTGCTTGCCGTCGTGCAGCCAGGTGCCGCTGAAGTCGAGCTTGCCGCCGGCCGATGCGCCGACGAACAGGCAGGGGAAGCGTCCGGTGTCGTACAGCGCTTCCATGAAGAACGATTCCGAATTGGAAAGGCCGTCGAACAGGATGTAGGCAAAGGTGTCGTGGTAGTCGATTTCCATCTGGGTGCCGACGGCGCGGATGTTGTGGCGCAAGCGCTCCAGCCGCTCCTCGTAATCGAGCTTGGGCTCGCCGGCACGCAGATCCTCGCTGGCGAGCGGGATGGTGACGATTTCCGCGTTGCCGATCAGGCTGCGGTCGAAAAGTTGCAGCACCACGCGGTCGCGCGGGTCGCTACCATCGCAATACAGGCTGCTGCCGTCGCCGCACAATTCGCCGGCGGTGCTGGTCAGCACGGTGGGTATCCCCGCAAAGTGCGTCGCTATGATGCTGGCTACCCGCTCGATGTCGATGCCAGGAGAAACATACCCGGAAATGAAGGCCGGCTTGCAGCGCAGGCTGCCGAGTTGGTCGCCAAGGTCGCGCGATGCGCTTTGCAGCGTGTATACGCCCGTGATTGAGGTAGTTTTTGAAACAAACGGGAGCCGCATATTCATTACCCTGATTAGTCGATGTATGACTCTTTGCAGGGAGCGTGCCAGTTACCAAAAAGCTGCCAACGTTCATGATTAATAAATGTTTTTACGATATTGGCTGGCATGGCGTATCATTCCAGTCTCAATTTGAGACGAGAAAACTGTCATTAAACGAGACAGCTCCATGACGCGATCCACCTACCACGTGCGCATTCAGCAAGCCCGCAACCAGCTTCTGGATCTGGGAAGCGTTCCCCAAGGCGTATTGCCTGAGCCTATCGAACGCTCATGGTCGCGCTGTGCGGATACCGGGCTTTCGCTGGAAGTGGAGCCCAGCCTGGAGCCGATGCTGCAGCAGGCACTGGAAGAAATTCGCGACAAGAATACCCGCTTGCTGACGCAGGCCCGGCCGGAAATGGAAAATCTGCATGCGCAGATTTTCGGCACGCAGAGCATGGTGATCCTGACCGATGCCGGCGGCACCATCCTTCACGCACTAGGCAATCCGGAATTTATCGGCAAGGCGCAGCGCGTGGCTTTGCAGCCGGGCGTGACCTGGAGCGAGAGCAATACCGGCACCAATGCCATCGGCACCGCCCTGGTGGAAGAGGCGCCCGTATTCGTGGGAGGCGCCGAGCACTATTTCAGCAAGAATGCGTTCCTCAATTGCTCCGCCTCGCCCATCATGGATCCACATGGGCAGGCGATCGGCGTGCTGGACGTGTCCGGCGATTACCGCCAGCCGCAGGAGCACACCATGGCCCTGGTGCGCATGTCGGCGCAGATGATTGAAAACCGCCTGTTCAGCGCCGAATTTGCCCGCGAGGTAACGCTGCATTTCCATTCGCGGCCGGAATTCATCGGCACGCTGTGGGAGGGCATCGCCGTGTTTTCTCCGTCCGGCAGGCTGCTGGCCATCAACAAGAGCGGCATGTTCCAGTTGGGCGTCAGTGCCACGGACAAGATCCGTCTCGATTTCGGCGGTATGTTTGAAGGCACACTGGAAAAATTGCTGGATGCCGCTCGCCACGCGGCTCCGCACAGTACTGCGCTTACCACGCATAGCGGCCATCGTCTCCATGCCCGCGTGGAACCGGGCGTGATGGCGATGTCTGCCGTCAGCAGTCCCGCACAGAATGCAGCTCGTGCGCCGGAGAAAAAGCCCGATATGGGCATGCTGGATGCACTCGATACCGGCGATGCGCAGATGAGCAAAGCGGTTTCAAGCGTGAAAAAAGTCGTCGGTCGTGAAATCCCTATCCTGATCGAAGGCGAGACCGGTACTGGCAAGGAATTGCTGGCCAAGGCTATCCATGCCGCCGGCAAGCGGGGCAAGGGGCCCTTTGTCGCGATTAACTGTGCCTCGATCCCCGAAGGCCTGATCGAAGCCGAACTGTTCGGCTACGTGGATGGGGCCTTTACCGGCGCCAAACGCAGCGGCGTACCGGGCAAGATCATGCAGGCCAACGGCGGCACGCTTTTTCTGGATGAAATCGGCGAAATGCCGCTGCAATTACAGGCGCGGTTGCTGCGAGTGCTGCAGGAACGCGAAATCATGCCCCTGGGCGGAGCGAAAGGCATGCCGGTGGACATTGCCGTGATTTCCGCCACCAACCGCAAACTGCGCGATCACGTGGAGCAGGGGAATTTCCGCGAGGATCTCTATTACCGCCTCAACGGTTTGCGCGTTACCCTGCCGCCCCTGCGCGAGCGTAGCGACATGCCGGCCCTCATTGAACGCATCCTGCGTGAGGAAAGCGAGGCGCCGGTAACGCTGCATGCGGAAACGCTCGCCATGTTCGCGCGTCACTCGTGGCGCGGCAATGTCCGCCAGCTAAGAAATGTGCTGCGCGCGGCGCTGGCGTTCCTTGAGGGTGACCACCTGGTGAAGATACATCATTTGCCGGATGACTTCGTCGAGGAACTCGAACGCATCAACCCGACTCCTATACACAGGACGTCGCACAAGGGTGCCCTGAATATCGAGGCAGCCGAAGTCGATCTGATCCGCCAGGCGCTGGCAGACGAGAACGGCAATATCACGACTGCTGCCAGCAGGCTGGGCATCAGCCGAGCCACTCTCTACCGCAAGGTAAAACGTCTTAACCTGGCCTGATTCCAGATCCTTTAAAACAGAAAATTCGCACGTCCCGAATCATCGAAGCCGGACTTTAGTTCTGGCCGTGTCGCTTGAAAAGCGAACTCGAGGAGACGGCGGATGACTCTGCCCTGGAATAACATCAATAACGCGTCATTCAACTTGCGCACCTGGCTTGTCCGTAGCGCAACTTTGCTGGCTTTTTATTCGAGTCTGGTCGCGTGCTCCACCGTGCCCGATGCTGAGGCGGTCATCAATGGTGCCAATTCCGATGCCAATCCGCGCGTGGTCAGCGCAAAGGGGCCGTTGACAGCTTCCCAGAGCAAGGCCTTGTTCGAGCGCCTGGGGCTGAATGCCCAAAACGGCGATCTCTTCAAACGCCACCTGGCAGTCGAGCAGGAAATTGCGGAAAGTCCGCTGGTTACAGGAAATTCAACGCGGCTGCTGCGCGATGGCGAACAGACCTTCGATGCGATTTTTGAAGCTATTCGCTCCGCCAAACACCATGTGAACCTGGAGTATTACATTCTCGAAAATGTCGAGCACAAGGGCACGAAGCTGGCCGATCTGCTTGTCGCCAAACGGCAGGAGGGCGTACAAATCAATATTATTTACGATAGTTTCGGCTCGATCTCCACGCCGCCGGAATTCTTCGACCGCTTGCGCAAGGCGGGCGCGAAAGTGCTGGAATTCAACACGATGAACCCGCTGGAACGCCGTCGCATCATCAAGTCGCCCAACGATCGCGATCACCGCAAGATCCTGGTCGTCGATGGCCATACTGCCATCGTCGGCGGCATCAATCTCAGCGTTACCTATCAAAGCCGGCCTTTCGATTCTGCATCCAGCAATGAAAAGGTGGAGCACTGGCGTGATACCGACATGGAAATACGCGGACCTGTCGTGGCAGAGCTGCAGAAACTGTTCTTCGACCAGTGGTACAGGCACCTGGGCGAGAAAATTGACGACAAGGGCTATTTCCCGTCATTGAAGCCGGAAGGCGGCGAGGTTGTTCGCGTGATCGGCAGCGGACCCGACCATACGGTTTCACGGTATTACGTCACCTTGTTATCGGCCATCCGCAATGCCGAGAAAACCATCTGGATCACCAACAGCTATTTCGTGCCGACCAAGGTCATGAAGCAAGACTTGATGGATGCTGTCCATCGCGGCGTCGATGTCCGGCTGTTGTTGCCTGGTAAAAGCGACGTGCAGGTAACGCTGGCTGCGCAGCGATCGCACTACATAGCCTTGCTCGAAGCAGGTGTGAAGATATTCGAGAACGAGAATGTCATGCTGCATGCCAAGACGGTCGTCATCGACGGTGTCTGGTCGGTGGTCGGTTCCTCCAACCTGGACCATCGCAGCGTGCTATACAACGACGAAGTCGATGTGGTGGTGCTCGGAGGGATTACCGGAAAAGAATTTGAGCGCATGTTCGAGGAGGACGCAGCCAAGGCCAAGCCGATTCAGTTGGCGGAATGGAAGCGCCGGCCCATCCTCCAGAGAATAAACGAGTTCTTCTCGCGATTCTTTCAAAACATAATGTAGGTAATTGATTTAACTAATATCTAGCATGCGTTTGTGTTCGTGCAGCTTCATTTTCAGATAGGTATTTCGGTCGACTTCATGCAACTGCTTCGCGTATTGCTCCAGGGTTTCGACGCAAGCCTTCAGGCGCTTTTCGAACTGGTCCGCGCCGGTGGCATGCAGGAATGATTCGATGGCCACGTAATAGCGCATTGCATTGCGTTCCACGACGCCGCGCACGCCACTGATGTATTCGGGTTTGCCGTCCGCCCGCGTGCCGACCGGCGTAAAACCTATCTTTCCCCGGCCTATCGTCGAGAGATATCCCTTCATGGCTATCCTTCCTGACATCCCGAAGCCATAGGCATAGGTCAGGTGAATGAATGTCTGGTCGTTATCGGCAGGCATCGCCTGAAGGATGATGCGGTAATCGTGCGTACTCATCGGGCCTCGCGGCGCACTCAGGCTGGTCGCGAAATAGTTGTTCTCGGAAGCCAGCACGCTGTAGTTGAATTCCACCGGGTGGGTATCCTCCAGAGGCTGTTCCATCTTGCGCCCAAGGTTGAGCGTAAGCGTACTGCCTGCGCCATTCTGCCGGGCGCGGCAATATTTGATGTTGAGATGCAGGATCATGACTTCGCACCAGTTCGTCGGCTTTCCCGACGGGTCGTTCAGCGCGCCGTTTACAACGGCAAACGGCTGGGAAACCAGCGCATAGATGTCGCCCTCGAGTTCGTTCGACGATTCCTTGGATTCGATGTAGAGCGGACGATGGAAGGCATTCTTCTGCAGCTTGGGCTGGAGGCGCTCATAGTCGGCGCGCAGGGCAGTGGCGGAAGGTTTCATTTTGGGCTCCGCATTAGCTAGACGGATGTCGAATAGAAAAAAAGCGGCGATTATCAGAACGAGCGATAGTGCAAGGCAAGGTTGTCCATGCCCGAGTTGCCGACGCGCCTCAACCATAACTGCGCAACTGCCTTGAGAAATCCTGCAGCGCAGCAATACCGCTTTCTTCCGCACGTCGGCACCAGTCCTCAAGCTGTTGCAGCAACTGCTCGCGCGATGCATTGGTGCGGGCAATGAGCGCCATCAACTCCTGGCGCATCGAGTACACCGTTTGCAAGACCGTGCTGGACATCAGTGCCTGGCGCAGGACTGCATGATCTTTTTCCGGCAGAGATTCTGCATCCCGCTGCAGCCAGCGCTTCACTGCGCGCGACAAGCGGGCGAGTTTCAGTTCTGCCGCTTCGTGTTTGACCGTCCCTTTGAGCGACCGAGTGAACCCGGCCATGACAGCATAGCGATGGGTGAGGATGGCTTGCAGGGTTTCCAGGTCGCAACGCACCTTGGCGCGATTGAATCGCAACTTTGGCGCGACCTTGCGCACCTGCGCCAGCCGTACCATGGCCATCAGGCGGATATACATCCAGCCGATGTCGAATTCCCACCAGCGGCTGGAGAGCTTGGCCGAGTTGCTGTAGGCGTGATGGTTGTTGTGCAGTTCCTCACCGCCGATCAGTACTCCCCAGGGTACGATGTTCTTCGAGGCGTCGCGCGTGACGAAGCTGCGATAGCCGAGATAATGGCCGATGCCGTTGATCACGCCGGCAGCGAAGATCGGAATCCACATCATCTGAACCGCCCAGATCGTCAGGCCGATGGGGCCGAAGAGCAGAACATCGATGACCAGCATCAATGAAACGCCGAGGATGGGATAGCGGGAGTAGAGGTGATGTTCTATCCAGTCATCAGGTGTGCCGCGACCGTATATTTCAAGAGTTTCGCGATTGGCTGCTTCCTTGCCGTACAGTTCCGCGCCTTCTAGCAGCACCTTGGATATCCCGTAAATCTGTGGGCTATGAGGATCGTCTATGGTTTCGCATTTTGCATGGTGCTTGCGATGGATGGCGACCCATTCGCGGGTTACCATGCCGGTAGTGAGCCAGAGCCAGAAACGGAAGAAATGACTGATGGCAGGATGCAGTTCCACCGCGCGGTGCGCCTGATGCCGATGCAGGAAGATGGTGACGGATGCAATGGTGATATGCGTCAAGGCCAGGCAACTTAAAACAAGCCCCCACCACGGTAGATCGAAAAGGCTGAAACCCATCATGAACTCCTCGACCGTTGGCGCGAGGAAATGCGCGAACGGCGTGCGTTTGTAAGTGAATGTTAGATGCTTTGTAAATGTAAGTTAAAGTCATTGGGCCTGAATTGATATCCCAAGTTCACTTTGTTACATTCACAAGCCCGTAGATGGATAAATCCAGTGGAATTAAGGGTTTTATCCGGCGACCTTGGAAAGCTAGAGACTAAACCGCACATGACGCGCACCGCTCTTGCCTGCATCCTGTTATTGACGAGTGAAGTCGCATTCGCGCTCGACTGGAGCGACCCATTCGAAACCGGCCAACTGCCTCGCCCCTCAGCGCTGGGTACCACCATTGCTGCCGAGAGTGTGCCATGCTACGACAACGCGGCCGCGTCCGCTGCACTCTCGCTCACCGATGTCGTCGACCGCGTGCTGTGCCGTAATCCGAAAAGCCATGAAGCCTGGGCAAATGCGCGCGTACAGGCAGCGGAAATAGGCGTGGCGCGCGCGGCGTACCTGCCGAGTATCGATGCCACTGCCGGCGTCGAACACAACTGGAGCAAAGGCGGGAGCCGCAGCAGTAGCGGCCTCAGCGGAACAAGTAGCAGTGACGGCAGTACATTCGGCGGCTCGTCCGGCAGCACCGATTACAACCAGGTCTCCGCTGGCGTCAGCCTGTCTTATCTTCTTTACGATTTCGGCGGCCGCGATGCAGCACTTGAAAACGCCCGCCAACTGTTCGAAGCCGCCAACGCCACGCAGGACAATGTGGTGCAGGGGCTTTTCTTCTCCGCCATCCAGGGCTATTACCAGTTGAATGCCGCCCAGGCGGCGCTGGAGTCCGCGCTGGAAGCCGAGCGCAGCAGCAAGGCCAGCCTGGATGC
>DATHWE010000106.1:0-6087 GCA_035460905.1 Methylophilaceae bacterium
CAAGCAAGACCAGAATGCGATCAACGATTACGTCGCGTGGACCATCGCCGCGAGCCAGGGCATCGGCATCAAAGTAGTTAACGCAGGCGGCATCAGCGCGTTCAAATTCAATCAGCGTTTCCTCGACCTGGACGAACAGAACTCCTATTACGGCGTAACGCCGCGCGAAGTGCTGAAAACATTGGCTCGTGCCGTTCATGAGCTCGGCGTTCCGCATCCCTTGCACGTGCACGGCAACAACCTCGGCGTGCCGGGCAATGTGGAAACCACGCTGAACTCGATGGCAGGTGTTGAAGGCTATCCGATGCACCTCACGCACATCCAGTTTCACAGCTACGGCACGGAAGGCGACCGCAAGTTCTCATCGGGCGCCGCGCGTATCGCCGAAGCGATCAACAAGCAGAAGAACATCTCTGCCGACGTCGGCCAGATCCTGTTCGGCCAGACCGTGACGGCCTCAGGCGACCAGATGTCGCAATTCCGTAATGCCGGCGCAGGCAGTCCGCACAAATCGGTTTGCATGGATATCGAGTGCGATGCCGGTTGCGGGGTCGTACCGTTCAAGTACAAGGACGAGAACTTCGTCAATGCATTGCAATGGGCTATCGGCCTGGAAATCTTCCTGCTGGTCGATGATCCGTGGCGCATTTTCCTCACCACCGACCACCCCAACGGCGCTCCTTTCACCAGCTATCCGCACCTGATCAAGCTGCTGATGGACAAGACCTTCCGCAACGACGTATTCGGCCGCCTTAACCTGGATGCGCAGAAGATGAGCACGCTGGCTTCCATCGACCGCGAGTATTCGCTGTACGAAATCGCCATCATGACTCGCGCCGGCGCTGCCAAGCTGGTCGGCCTGCATGACCGCGGCCACTTGGGCACAGGTGCGGCAGCAGATATCACGGTATACACCGATAACGCCGACCGCGAAAAGATGTTCGAGAAGCCGGACTACGTATTCAAGGATGGTCAGCTGGTCGTCAAGGATGGCAAGATCGTCAAGGTTGTCTGGGGTGCAACACACACCGTGAAGCCGGAATTCGATCGCAGTATCGAAAAAGAAATCAAGCAGTACTTCGACAAGTACCACACGGTAAATATGGAACATATGAAGGTAAGCAGTGACGAGATCGAAGGCGACGGTCGCGGCAAGGTGCTGGTGCAGGAATGCAAGGGTCGACGGGAGAAGACGGCATGATCATTAACGGCGTCGCTATCGACGATACCTTTGCCGAGGCCTTCGGCATGCGCGGCACGCGCGTCATCATCACCGCGCAGAACCTGAAATGGGCTTACAACGCCGCGAACGCAATGACCGGTTTTGCTACTTCAGTGATTGCCTGCGGCGTGGAAGCCGGCATCGAGCGCGAACTGGAGCCTTCCGAAACCCCTGACGGTCGTCCTGGCGTGTCTGTGCTGCTATTTGCCATGGGCAGTGCTGTATTGATGAAGCAACTCGAAACCCGCATGGGCCAATGCGTGCTCACCTGCCCGACCGCTGCTGCTTTTTCCGGCATCGAAGGCGGTGACCGCATCAACCTCGGCAAAAATTTGCGCTTTTTCGGCGACGGCTTCCAGATTTCCAAGCAGTTCGGCGGCAAACGCTACTGGCGCGTGCCAGTGATGGACGGCGAATTCCTGACCGAAGAGAAAACCGGCATGGTGCGCGCAGTTGGCGGTGGCAATTTCCTGGTGCTGGCCGAATCGCAACCCCAGGCATTGGCAGCATGCGAAGCGGCAATTGAAGCGATGAAGAAAATTCCAAATGTGATCATGCCCTTCCCCGGCGGCGTAGTACGCTCCGGTTCCAAGGTCGGTTCCAAATACAAGACGCTGATCGCATCGACCAACGATGCATTCTGTCCGACCCTGAAAGGCATTACCAAAACCGACCTGTCACCGGAAATCGAATCGGTGATGGAAATCGTCATCGACGGCCTCACTGACGAGGACGTGCGCAAGGCCACGCGTGCCGGCATTGCCGCCGCGTGCGAACTCGGCGCCAAGAACGGCATCAAACGGATTTCTGCCGGTAATTACGGTGGCAAACTCGGCCAATTCCAGTTCCACTTGCGGGAGATCATGGCATGAGCGCCCTGACCTTAACCCTGAAGACAGCACCCCAACAACGCATCGATTGTTCACCATTGACATCGGACAACCTGGCAGAGAAATCTGCTGCCGAAATCGGTACCATCGAATTACAGCACGGCAACCGCAAAGTGCGCGTCGATACGCTTTTTGACATCGTCGGCACTGACGCCAACGACATCGTCATCCTCAACGGCTGCGACAAACTGGACTACATCGGCCACAGCATGAAGGGCGGCCGCATTACGGTACATGGTGGCGCGGGCTGTTACTTCGGCTTCCAGATGAAAAAGGGCGAAATCGTCCTGCACGGCAATGCGGATGCCTATGCGGCCAGCGGCATTGCAGGCGGCAGCATTCACGTCCACGGCAATGTCGGCGATTTTCTGGCGTCCGCGATTCCGGGCGACCGCAAGGGCATGAAGGGCGGACTGGTCATTGTCACCGGCAATGCCGGCGACCGCGTCGGCGACCAGATGCGCCGCGGCATTGTGCTGATCGAAGGCAACGTCGGAGCATACTGCGCCTCGCGCATGCTGGCAGGAACGATAGGCGTGATGGGCAGCGTCGGCGATTACATCGGCTACGGCATGCGTCGCGGCACCTTGTTGCTGTTCAGCACACCGAAACTCCATGCCACCTTGCAGGACTGCGGCACACACACGCTGCCCTTCCTCAAGCTGATGTTCAAATCATTCGGCGGCTTGCCCAGCAAGTTCGCGACACTCAACATGAATCGCGTGCAACGATACGCAGGCGATCTGGCCAACGACGGCAAGGGAGAGATCCTGGTTTTCATTTAAATCAGGATCGGGGTCAAACTAATCGAGGTTTACTGCATGTCCGAGCAAAAAGCAGCACCAGTTCCGATCGAGTTCAAGAAAAAACAGGGGAAGCCCAAGGGCCGGTCCATCGATCCCGCCGCACGTAGCGAAATCCAGGCCCTGGTCAAGGGCGAATCGCTCGCTCCTGACCTGCTGATCGAACACCTGCACAAAATACAGGACAAGTTCGGCCATATTTCCAGCAAGCATATTGCTGCCCTGGCCGCCGAGATGAAGATGTCGCAGACCGAAGTGTATGAGGTTGCGACGTTTTACCATCACTTCGACGTCGTCAAGGAAGGCCAGACGCCTCCTCCGCCATTGACTGTTCGCGTTTGCGAATCGGTCAGCTGCGACATGGCCGGTGCGCATGGACTCATCGATGCATTGAAAAAGGGCCTGGGCGATCACGTGCGCATACAGCCGGTGCCCTGCGTCGGTCGTTGCGATACCGCGCCCGTGGTCGTTGTGGGGCAGAACCCGATCGATCTGGCCGATCCGGCCACAGTCATTCGTGCAGTCGAAGCCAAGAATATCGAAGCGCCGGTAACCGACTACATTCCGTACGAACCATACAAGGCACAAGGCGGCTACCAGCTTTACCAGGAATGCATCGCAGGCAAACGCACAGCTGAAGAACTCATTTCCATCATGGAAAATTCCGGCCTGCGCGGGCTGGGCGGTGCCGGTTTCCCGGTCGGCCGCAAGTGGCGCATCGTGAGCGGACAGGCTGCACCGCGTCTGATGGCGGTCAATATCGACGAAGGCGAGCCGGGCACATTCAAGGACCGCTACTACCTGGAACGCGACCCGCATCGTTTCCTGGAAGGTATGCTGATCGCCGCCTGGGCGGTGGGTATCCAGAAGATTTACGTCTACCTGCGCGACGAATATGCCGGTTGCCGCAAGATTCTGACCAAGGAGCTCGCGGCGCTGCAAGCCAATCCGCCGGCCAATCTGCCGGAAATCCATCTGCGCCGTGGCGCTGGCGCCTATATCTGCGGCGAAGAGTCGGCGATGATCGAATCCATCGAAGGCAAACGCGGCATGCCGCGCCTACGTCCGCCATTTGTGGCGCAGGTCGGCTTGTTCGGTCGCCCGACCCTGGAACACAACATGGAATCGGTGTACTGGGTGCGTGATATCGTCGAGAAAGGTCCTGAGTGGTTTACCGCGCACGGCCGCCATGAACGCAAGGGTTTGCGCTCGTTCTCGGTCAGTGGACGCGTGAAAAAACCGGGCGTGCATCTCGCACCGGCCGGCATCACCATGAGCGAGCTGATAGACGAATATTGCGGTGGCATGCTGGACGGTCACGAGTTTTACGGTTATTTCCCCGGTGGCGCCTCGGGCGGCATCCTGCCGGCCAGCATGGGCAACATCCCGCTGGATTTCGATACGCTCAACCAGTACGGCTGCTTCATCGGCTCTGCTGCGATCATCGTGTTTTCCAATCAGGACAAGGCCAAAAACCTCGCCGTAAACGCAATGAAGTTTTTCGAGGACGAATCCTGCGGCCAGTGCACACCGTGCCGGGTAGGCACCGAAAAAGCGGTGAAGCTGATGGAAAAACCGCAATGGAACCAGTCGCTGCTGGAGGAACTCTCAGTAGCTATGATAGACGCATCCATCTGCGGCCTCGGCCAGGCAGCGCCCAACCCGCTGCGTTCCGTAATGAAATACTTCCCCGATGAATTGAAGTAAGAGGACACCGGCCATGAATGCTCCTGCTACCCTGCCCGCCACCATCGGCTTCTCGCTCAACGGCGAGAAGATCGAGGCCTTCGAGGGCGAAACCATCATCCAGGCCGCCAAGCGTAACGGCGTGGATATTCCCCATTTGTGCTACATGGACGGCATGCGTCCGGACGGCAATTGCCGCGCTTGCGTCGTCGAAATCAAGGGCGAACGCGTGCTAGCGCCCTCCTGCTGCCGCGCACCAGCTCCCGACATGGAAGTGCAGTCCTCCAGCCCGCGCGCTACAGCCGCGCAAAAAATGGTGCTGGAACTGCTGCTGTCGGACATGCCACCCAAGGAATACAAGCCAGATAACGAACTGACGATGTGGGCCAACAAGCTCGGCCTCGGCAAGCCGCGTTTCGAGCCACGCATGTCGCCGAATGCCGACCTGTCGAATGCTGCCATCGCCGTCAATCTCGATGCCTGCATTCAGTGCACCCGCTGCGTCCGCGCCTGCCGCGAGGAACAGGTGAACGACGTGATCGGTTACGCTTTCCGTGGTCATCACTCCGAAATCGTATTCGACCAGGGCGATCCGATGGGCGACAGCACTTGCGTCACCTGCGGCGAATGCGTACAAGCCTGCCCGACCGGCGCCCTGTCGCCGGCCAACGATGCGGCGCTGGTTGTGCCAGACAAGAAGGTGGATTCGGTCTGCCCGTATTGCGGTGTCGGTTGTCAGCTCACTTACCACGTCAAGGACAACAATATCGTCCAGGTCGTTGGACGCGACGGCCCGGCCAACCATGGCCGCCTGTGCGTCAAGGGCCGCTACGGTTTCGACTATCCTAAACATCAGCACCGCCTTACCAAACCGCTCATTCGCAAGCCAGGCGTGCCGAAAGTTGCCGGATTCGATATGGATCCCGCCAACCCGTACGACACCTTCCGTGAAGCCTCATGGGAAGAAGCCCTCGAATTCGCTGCCGGCGGCCTCAACAAGATCAAGCAGCGTGACGGCAAATACGCATTGGCAGGCTTTGGTTCGGCCAAGGGCAGCAACGAAGAGGCTTACCTGTTCCAGAAACTGGTGCGTACCGGCTTCGGCACCAACAACGTCGACCACTGCACCCGCCTCTGCCATGCCTCCAGTGTGGTGGCATTGCTTGAAGGCGTCGGCTCCGGCGCGGTATCCAATCCGGTTGCCGATGTGCAGTACTCCGAAGTCATCGTAATCATCGGTGCAAATCCTATCGTCAACCACCCAGTGGCCGCGACCTTCATCAAGAATGCCGTCAAGGATGGGGCCAAGCTGATCCTGATGGACCCGCGTCGTACCGATCTTGCGCGTCACGCGACTTACCACATGGCATTCAAGCCGGATACCGACGTGGCAATGCTCAATGCCTTGCTGCACGTGATCGTTGAAGAAGGCCTGGTGGACGAGGAGTTCGTCAAGAACCGCACCGAAAATTACGAAGCGCTCAAG
>DATHWE010000107.1:0-5543 GCA_035460905.1 Methylophilaceae bacterium
CCATGATGCCGGAGTCGCGTAATCTGGTCCGCCCAGGCAGCAATCGCCGCCTGGTCCAGCCCACGGCCATCATTGGTGACCAGGCTGGAGCCAACCTTGACGACGATGCAGCGTGCATTGACAAGCAGGGATTTCATTCCGGATACGGTTCCTGATTCTGTTCTGGCTGTTCCGCACGCTGACGGTCAAGGTAATCCATGATCGCATACGTCAACGCCTGGCAACCTTCACCGTTCAGTGCCGAGATGCAAAAGGAAGGCGCATCCCACCCGAACTCACGCAAGAAAGCCACGCGTTTCTCGTCGCGCTCATCTGCCGGCAGCATGTCGACCTTATTGAGCACCAGCCAGCGCGGCTTATTGTAGAGCGACTCGTCGTACTTCCTCAATTCCTCGATGATCGCCCGCGCTTCGGCCACCGGATCGATAGCTTCGTCGAAAGGTGCGATGTCGACGATATGCAGCAACAGGCGCGTACGTGCCAGATGGCGCAGGAACTGATGTCCCAGCCCGGCCCCTTCCGCCGCACCCTCGATCAGGCCCGGAATGTCGGCGATGACGAAACTGCGGTTGGTATCCACGCGCACCACCCCCAGGTTGGGATGCAGTGTCGTAAAAGGATAATCCGCGACCTTGGGCTTGGCGGCCGAAACCGCACGGATGAAGGTCGACTTCCCGGCATTCGGCATGCCCAGCAGGCCAACGTCGGCCAGCACCTTGAGCTCCATGTAAAGCTCGAATTCCTCGCCGGGCTCACCCTTGGTACATTGCCGTGGTGAACGGTTGATGCTGGACTTGAAATGGATATTGCCCAGCCCGCCATTGCCGCCCTTGGCAATCAATGCCTGTTGGCCATCCTGCGCCAGGTCGGCAACAACATTGCCTGTGCCCTTGTCGGTAATCACCGTCCCGACCGGGACGCGCAACACCATGTCTTCGCCGCGAGCACCATAGCAATCGGAGCCGCGCCCGTTCTCGCCACGCTTGGCGCGGAACACCCGGGTATAGCGGTAGTCGACCAGCGTGTTGATATTACGGTCGGCGATGGCGTGGATGGAACCGCCACGGCCACCGTCACCGCCGTCCGGGCCGCCCATGGGCTCGTATTTCTCGCGCCGAAAGGTGGCGACGCCGTTCCCGCCGTCGCCGGCGTAAACTTTAATGGTGGCTTCATCGATGAATTTCATTGGTCGCCTGTCGTCGCAAAATAAAAAAGCCCTATCGCGGCGATAGGGCTTTTTTGTTGAATCATGATCGCCTTAGGCGGGAATGATGCTCACGAACTTGTGACGCAGAGCACCCTTTACCGAAAATGCAACCTTGCCGTCCACCTTGGCAAACAAGGTGTGATCCTTGCCCATGCCAACGTTTTCGCCGGGATGCATTCTGGTGCCACGCTGGCGAACGATGATGCTGCCAGCGGAAACCGTTTGGTCGCCGAATGCCTTGACGCCCAGTCGCTGAGCATTTGAGTCGCGGCCGTTACGGGAACTACCGCCTGCCTTTTTATGTGCCATTGCTAACTCCTTTTACTTGGCAGCAATCTGCTGAATCTGGATTTCGGTGTAGTTCTGACGATGCCCCTGAGTCTTGCGATAGTGCTTGCGGCGACGCATCTTGAAAATCATCACCTTGTCGTGACGACCGTGCGAAACCACAGTGGCCTTGACGCTAGCACCATTGATCAGGGGGGAGCCGATAGTGACGTTGTCGCCATCAGCTACCATCAGCACCTTGTCGATAACCAGTTCACTGCCGACTTCGCCGACTAGTTGTTCAACCTTGAGCTTGTCACCGGCCGCTACGCGATATTGCTTGCCGCCAGTCTTGATGACCGCATACATGTTAAGCCTCGTTTGCTTATGCTTCGAAATGAACCGCGCATTATACGGAAAGGTCCTGAAAATGCAAAGCCGATTTTGCATCGAGCCGCGCAGTCCGGCTATGCTAGAATCCACAATCAATAATTTAAATCAAGTCAATAGTCATTTCGTCAGCAATTCAAGTGTCCATCGAAAACATACAAGCAGTCATCGCCGATGACATGCAGGCTGTCGACGCAGTGATTCGCGAGTGCCTGCATTCAGAAGTCGTCCTGGTCAACCAGATCTCCGAATACATCGTCAGCAGCGGCGGCAAGCGCCTGCGACCGGCGCTGGTACTGCTCGCAGGCGGCGCACTGGGCGGCGTTACACCTCAGCACCATACGCTCGCGGCGGTGGTTGAGTTCATTCATACGGCGACATTGCTGCACGACGACGTGGTGGACGGCTCCGGCATGCGCCGCGGCAAAGCGACGGCAAATACCCTCTTCGGCAATTCAGCCAGCGTGCTGGTCGGCGACTTCGTCTACTCGCGCGCCTTCCAGATGATGGTCGGCGTGCGCAACATGCGCGTAATGCAGATACTGGCCGACGCCACCAATATCATTGCAGAAGGCGAAGTGCTGCAACTACTGAATTGCCACGATGCCGACATCAGCGATGAAACCTACCTCAAGGTGATCCATTACAAGACTGCCAAGCTGTTCGAAGCGGCCACCCGGCTGGGCGCCATCATGGGCGGAGCCACGGAAACCGACGAAGAAGCGCTGCGCGAATACGGCATGCGCCTGGGCACAGCTTTCCAACTGATCGACGATGTCCTCGATTTCAGTGGCAACAGCAGCGAAATCGGAAAAAACGTAGGCGACGACCTCGCGGAAGGCAAGCCCACCCTGCCCCTTCTCCACGCGATGCGCCACGGCACTCCGCAGCAGCAGCAGCTGATCCGCCATGCCATCGAACATGGCGGACTGGAAGACCTGGAGCATGTACTGCAAGCCGTTCGCGAAACCGGCGCACTGGATCACGTGCGTCGTCTGGCCCAAATCGAGGCGGAAACAGCATGCGCAGCAATCGCGCATTTGCCGGCTTCAATTTATCGAGAAGCTCTGATAGAATTGTCGACCTTTGCGGTTCAGCGCAATTTCTAAGCAGTTCGCAGGTCAATTCGGGGTGTAGCTTAGCCTGGTAGAGCGCTACGTTCGGGACGTAGAGGCCGGAGGTTCGAATCCTCTCACCCCGACCAGAATTTTCTTTTCCCCATACAGCAGACAGTCCGGCAATAATCCGGCTCAATTGAAATGAGCAGGCCGGATAATCCATATCCGACCTTGCTCGAACGCACCCTCATCCATTCTTCTCCATTGGATAAAGGACAGGAGCCATGCGGCTCCCTGGCGTCAATTAGTTGACTGCGTCCTTCAGTGCCTTGCCAGCGGTGAAAGCCGGGGACTTGCGGGCAGCAATCTTGATTTCCTTGCCGGTTTGCGGATTGCGGCCGGTACGTGCAGCGCGCGCGTTCACCTTGAAGGTGCCAAAGCCGATCAGGGCAACGCTGTCGCCTTTCTTGAGAGCTGCGGTAATCGCGGATGTGAAAGCGTTGACTGCCTTGCCGGCATCGGCCTTGCTGAGACCAGCTTCGCTGGCGATAGCATCGATAAGTTCTGTCTTGTTCATGCGGTTCTCCGTGTTAAGTTGAGTGACTCACTACAGGAATCAAGCCTGTAGGCTCCGAACTGTATCGCCTGTTGCGCCGCTTGGCAATCGCTTGTGCATGAAAATCACGCTTCCAGCCGCAATACACCTGCATCCCGCCCTTGCGCGCATCCCGATTTTCACGTAAATTGATTGCTGTTACAAAAATCAATAGTGATCATGGAAAACGACAGCAACAAACGTGGAGGTTCGCGCCCTGGCGCAGGCCGCAAGCCGGGAGGCGGCCTTTACGGCGAACCGACGACCGTCTTGCGCGTGCCAGCCAGCCAGGCGACCCCCATTCGGGATTTTCTCGCCGCACTCAACCAGAAACGCCAACGCGAGGCGCAGGACAATGTCGTCGAATTAGCCGAGCTGGCGCCCGACAGCCGCAAAATGGTCTTGCCGCTATATTCCACCAAGGTGATGGCCGGTTTCCCTTCGCCGGCGGACGATCATATCGAACGGCGCCTGAACCCCAGCGATTATCTGGTGGATAACGACGGCGCGACTTTTTTCGTGCGGGTAAAGGGCGACTCGATGATAGACGCCGGCATCTTCGAGGACGACGTGCTGGTCATCGACCGTTCACGCGTACCGCAGATTGGGGATATCGTGCTGGCGGTGCTTGATGGCGAATTCACCGTCAAGACGCTGGGCAAGAGCAAATCCAATCCGCGGCTGATTCCGGCCAACAAGCATTACCCCGTCATCGAAGTAAAGGAAGGTCAGTCCTTCGAAGTCTGGGGCGTAGTCACAGGCTCGATGCGCAAGTTCAAATGACGCAGCGCGCCATTGCGCTCGTCGACGTCAATAATTTCTATGTCAGTTGCGAGCGCGTATTCAATCCGCGGCTCGAAGGCCGGCCGGTCGTGGTGCTTTCCAACAACGACGGCTGCGTGATCGCGCGCAGCAGCGAAGCAAAAGCCCTGGGCATACGCATGGCGCAGCCATGGTTTCAATTGCGCGACATGGCACGACTGCATGACATCGTCGCGCACTCCTCGAATTACGCGTTTTATGCGGACATGAGCAATCGCGTCATGTCCTTGCTGGCGGATTTCGGCGCGAATCAGGAGATTTATTCCATTGACGAGTGCTTTCTCGACCTCTCCGGCATGCAGCACTTGAACCTGGGCAGCCATGCGCAGCATATAAGACAAACGGTACGCCGATGGACCGGCTTGCCGATCTGCGTCGGGGTCGGGACTACCAAGACGCTCGCCAAACTCGCCAACCAGATCGCCAAGCAGCATTTGCAATGGCGCGGGGTATGCGACCTGAATGCCATGACGCCGGCGGAGCAGGAGAGTTGGTTCGGCCGGACGACCGTGAGCGATATATGGGGCATAGGCAGGCGCCTCTCACCCAGACTGGAAGCGTTGGGCATTAGAACCGTGCGCGACCTGCAATTACAGGACCCCTCCCTGCTGCGCAGGCAGTTCAGCGTAACGCTGGAAAAAACGGTGCGCGAACTTAACGGAACAGCCTGCCTGGAGCTGGAAGATACGACCGAACCGCGGCAGCAGATCGTTTCTTCGCGCTCATTCGGCCATTACGTAACCGACCTGTTGCAACTGCGCGAAGCGGTGACGCAATACACCTCGCGTGCAGCAGAAAAACTGCGGCAGCAAGGATCAGTCGCCGGCTTGCTGCAAATCTACATCCGCACCAGCCCGCATGATAAAAACGGTACGGATCACGCTCCCGGCGTGACCATTCCCCTTGCTGAAGCGACGGACGACACGCTGCTGCTCGCCAAGGCGGCACTCCATGGGCTGGAGTACATCTACCAGCCGGGTTTGCGCTATCAGAAAGCGGGAGTCGTGCTATCCGAGCTCGCGCCCAGAACATGGCGACAAGCCGATCTTTTTGCGGGAAAGAAACTTCAGCGCGATAAACTGATGGCAACGCTAGATCGGATCAATGATCGCATGGGCCGCGCCACGATCCGCTCGGCGGGCGAGGGCATCGAAAAGCCATGGAAAATGAGGGCGGGAAACAAAAGCCCCGGCTATACGACGCG
>DATHWE010000108.1:0-22235 GCA_035460905.1 Methylophilaceae bacterium
TTCATGGAAACGCTGTGGTCGTGCCGCACCTGCCTTGCCTGCGTGGAAATCTGCCCGGTGGCGGTGGAACACGTGCCCATCATCGTGCAGATGCGCCGCAAGCTGGTGGAAGAGGGCGAGATGGAGCCCATCCTGCAAAAGACATTGCAGACCATCCACAAGAGCGGCAATTCCTTCGGCGAATCTAAACGCAAGCGTGCCGCATGGACCAAGGCGCTGCCGTTCGAGATCAAGGATGCGCGCAAGGAGCCGGTGGATATGTTGTGGTTCGTCGGCGACTACGCTTCGTTCGACCCGCGCAACCAGAAGGTGACGCAGTCCTTCGCCCGGCTGATGCACCACGCCGGCATCGATTTCGGCCTGCTGTTCGAAGGCGAACTGAACGCCGGCAACGATGTGCGCCGCGTGGGCGAGGAGGGCCTGTACGAACTGCTGGCATCGTCCAACATCGGCACGCTGCAGGCGTGCGACTTCAAGTCCATCGTCACCACCGATCCGCACTCGTTCAACACCATACGTAACGAATACCCGGATTTTGGCGGCAAGTTCGAGATCAATCACTACACGACGGTAGTCAAGCAATTGCTCGAGGAAGGCCGGTTGAAACTGAAGAAAAAGCTCGACTACCGCGTCACCTTCCACGATCCCTGCCACCTGGGCCGCTACAACAAGGGTTTCGATGCGCCGCGCGACGTGATCAAGCTGCTCGGCTGCGAACTGGTGGAGATGGGCCGCAACCGCGACAACTCGTTCTGCTGCGGCGCAGGCGGCGGCCGCATCTGGATCCCCGATCCTGTCGGCACCGAGAAGCCGTCGCAGAACCGCATGAAGGAAGCGGGCGCGATCGAAGGGCTGGAAGTGTTCATCGTCTCCTGCCCCAAGGACCTGACGATGTTCGAGGACGCGCTGAAAACCTCGGGCTTCGAAGGCAAGTTCGTGGTGCGCGAGCTGATCGAGCTGATCGACGAATGCATGGAATATGAAGTCTGGGAAGAAGAGCCACCGGAAGCGGACGCCCCGCAAGCAGACGCTGCGGCTGCATGACCGGGCCATGTCAGCGACTGCCGGAGAACTGGTGAAGCTGGCGCTGAATGCAGGTGATCCCTGGAGCGCTGCCGCGGTATACGACATCGCGGCGGGTCCGGAGAAGTGGCAGTTGGAAGCGCTGATGTTCGGCTCGCGGCGCAACGCGCTGATGCTGGCGCGCTGGGAGCATACCCCGGCGGAAGTGCTGCAGGGGCTGGCCGCCTCGGGCGAGTTTGCGCTGCGGATGCGGCTCGACAGGAATGCCGGCACCGGTGCCCTGGCGCTGTCGCAGCTGTATCGCGGCGAGCGCAATGCGGTGCTGATCGGGTTGATCGCACAGCACCGCCATACGCCAGAGGAGGTGCTGGAACAGATCGCGGAGATCGATGAGGACATGGCAATCCTGAAGGCATTGAGCACCAACCCGGCAGCCAGCGAGCGCGTGTTGCGCACTCTGGCCGCACGGATGCCGGGGATGTTCGACAGCGCGATCGCCACGCACCCGGCGACTCCGCCGGACATGCTTGAAACGCTCTACCCGGCGAGCAATGCCTTCATCCGTGCCGCCATTGTTTCCCATGCGCACTGCCCGGTGCATGTGCTGGAGCGGGCAGCGGAAGAGCAGGACCCAACGGTACTGCGCCACCTTGCCGCCAGCACCCGCATTGCGCCGGCGGTGCTGGTCAGGCTGGCGCGCAGTCCGGATGCCGCCGTCCGGCGCGCGGCGGCCGCCAACCCGGCGCTGGCCCCGGCATTGCTGCTGGAGCTGGTGCGCGACGCCTCCAGCGCGGTGCGGCGGGCCGTGGCGACGCGGGACGATTTGCCCTTGGCCGCGATCGAGGCGCTGGCGGCGGACCCGGATCACTGGGTACGCCAGTGGATCGCGCGCCAGCCGGCCACGCCGCAACGCCTGCTGAAGCGGCTGGCGCAGGAAGACAATGTCGAGGTGCGGCGTGCCGTAGCGCGCAACCCGGCCTGTCCGCGCGCGCTGCTGAAGCTGCTGGCCGCAGACAAAAGTGCCTGGGTGCGGGCGGCGGTGGCCTACCAGCCGCGCGCGACGGCGACGTTGTTGCAAACGCTGGCCGAGGATGGCGATGTCGACGTGCTGAGCGGCGTCGCCTCGAATCCGAAGAGCCCGCAAAACATATTGCGGCGGCTCGCGCAATCGGCGGAAGCGGATGTGCGGCGCGGGGTGATCCTGAACCCCAGCGCCACCCGCCGCACCCTGCAGCCGCTGCTGCAGGACCCGTATTACCTGCATCGCCTGCTGCTGACGGGCAATGCGGTGCTGAAAGACAAGGATAAATGGCCGCTGCACGACGACCCCGACGATACGGTCAGGTTCTCCGCGATGCGGTGGTTTGCAGGGAAGCAACGGCAGGATCTGGTTACTCATAAAGCAAGTTAGGAGAAGAGCATCATGAAGATATTGGTAGCAGTAAAGCAGGTTGCGGCGCTGGACGAGGATTTCGAGTTCCGCGCCGACGAGCTCGATGTGGACGAGGACTTTTTGCTGTACGACCTCAACGAGTGGGACGATTTTTCGCTGGAAGAAGCGATGCGCATCAAGGAGGCCTCGGATAGCGAGGTCGAGGTGGTGGTGGTATCCGTCGGCCCGGACCGGGTGGACGAAAGCCTGCGCAAGTGCCTTGCCAAGGGCGCGGATCGTGCGATCCGCGTGTGGGATGACGCGATGGAAGGATCGGATTCGATCACCGTCGGCCGCATCCTGGCTGCGGTCGCTAAAAAGGAGTCGCCGGACATGTTCTTCGCCGGTGTGCAGTCCTCGGACCAGGCCAATGCATCCACCGGCATCTCGACGGCGGCGTATCTGGAATGGCCGCATGCCGCCGTGGTGGCTGGCCTGGAATACAGCCCGGGCGCCGGCAAGGCGGTGATCCGCCGCGAACTGGAAGGCGGCACGCTGCAGGAAGTGGAAATTGCCTGCCCATCGGTGCTGACCATCCAGCTCGGTATCAACAAGCCGCGCTACGCCTCGCTGCGCGGCATCAAGCAGGCAGCGGCGAAGCCGATCGAGGAAGTGTCGCTGGACGATATCGGCTTGAGCCCCTCGGACGTCGGCGCCGATTGCGCGTTGTCGCGTGTGCGCCGCATGTACGTGCCGGCCAAGGGTCGCGCGGCGATGATCGAGGGCACGCCCACCGAGCAGGCCGCCAGACTGGTTGAAATCATCAAGGAATTCAAGGGGGAATGAGTATGAAAACGATATTGGTAATCGCGGAACACCGCCGCAACGAACTTCGCCCGGTGTCGCTGGAAGTCATCGCCGCGGCGCAGGAACTGCGCCAATCGGCCGACGACAAGTTGGTCGTGGCCGTGATCGGCAGCGACGTGCAAGGGTTTGTTCCTGCGCTGTCGGTGAAGGGCGTGGATGAGGTGGTCACGGTCAAGACGGCCAGCACCGAGTTCGACCCGGATATCTTCGAAGCGGCGGTCGCCTCGTTGATTTCTTCCAAAAATCCGGCGGTCGTGCTGATGCCGCATTCCGTGGATTCGCTCGGCTTTGCCGCAACCCTGGCGCGCAAGGGCAATTTCGGTTTTGCCACAGACGTGTTCAAGCTGGAGTACGACGGCGCGGACCTGGTCGCCACCCGTGGCGGCTACAACCAGAAGGTCAACGTGGAAGTGGATTTCCCCGGCAAGGCATGCATCGTGCTGGCGTTGCGCGGCAGCGTGTTCAAGCCGGTCGAGGAATCCGGTTCCCCGGCGGTTTCCGCCGTGGACCTGACCGCGCAGGCCTCGCGCAGCAAGAACCTGCAGTTCGTCGAACAGGGCGGGGCAGATGACGTGGACATTACCGGCGTGGACTTCATTCTCTCCATCGGCCGCGGCATCGGCGAGGAAACCAACGTCGAGCAGTTCCGCGAACTGGCTGATATGGCCGGCGCCACGCTGTGCTGCTCGCGCCCCATCGCGGACGCCGGCTGGCTGCCGAAATCGCGCCAGGTCGGCCAGTCCGGCAAGGTGGTCGGTTCCTGCAAGCTGTACCTCGCCATGGGCATTTCCGGCTCTATCCAGCACATGGCCGGCATGAAGCACGTGCCGACCATCGTGGCGGTCAACACCGACCCGGGTGCGTCGATCTTCACCATCGCGAAATACGGCATCGTCGGCGATATATTCGAGATCGAGGAAGAACTGCGCAGCCTGATGGCCTGACCGGCCCGCAACAAGGCAATTCCGGCCGCATGGCTGGCGCTCACGGGTCGTTTTCCCTCTGTGGGCGCCAGCCCTCTGCGGCTGGTGCTGTTTCAGGCGTACACCAACAAAAAGGTCGAACAATGATAACTCTCGAACAGAACCTCACTGGCGGCGGGATGCGTATCGGCATCGTGCAGTCGCGTTTCAATCCCGATGTGTGCAACGGGCTGCTGGATGCCTGCGTCAACGAGTTGCGGCGCTGCGGCGTGGCGGATGCCGACATCGTGCTGGCGACCGTGCCCGGCGCGCTCGAGTCGCCGCTGGTGCTCTCGAAAATGGCGGCCAGCGGACGCTTCGACGGCCTGATTGCGCTGGGCGCGATCATCCGCGGCGAGACCTATCACTTCGAGGTGGTTTCCAACGAATCCGCGCGTGGTATTTCAGAGGTGCAGCTGCAGCACGGCATTCCTGTCGCTAATGCCATCCTGACCACGGAAGACGACGACCAGGCGCTCGCCCGCATGCAGGTCAAGGGGGCGGAAGCGGCGCAAGTGGCGATCGAGATGGTTAACCTGCTGCGCCACCCGGCGCTGAATCGGGAAGGATAACGGCCATGGCCTGGAAAATTTTCAACTTGTCTCATCTTCAACCGGTGTCCGATGCCATCAAGTCGCTGGTCAATGGCGACCACGAGGCGGCGCTGCAACCGATGCAGCCCTGGCTGCAGCAGCACCTGAGGCCAGCGCTGGCAAGCGCCGCGCAGCACCTGCAGCAGTTGCGCGACCGGCACACGGACGATGTGGAAGCGGTGAGGGCGCACAGCAATGAGCTGCGGAAACTGGCCGACGAACGTTTGCGCGCGGTTGAATCCCTGCAGGCGGATCTGGACATCGCCAACGACGCGCTGCAAGTGGGCAAGGCCAAATCGGACATGCTGCGCCAGCAGCTGGAATCGGTCGAGGCGGAACTGGAGGATTACACACTCGCAAAATCGGTGCTGACCGAAGGCTTCTGGGTACTGCACATGGTGGACGGCGATCCGGATCATCCGCAGAGCACCATCGCCTGGTCGCAGCAGTTCCGGGAATTGCTGGGCTACCAGCGGGAAGAGGATTTCCCGGATGGCTGGCAGAGCTGGAGCCGGGCGATTCATCCGGACGACCTGGAGCCGACGCTGAAGGCATTCTCCCAGCACATCAATGACCGCAGCGGCAAAACCCCCTACATGGCCGAATACCGGCTGATGTCCGCCAGGCGCGAATACGTGTGGTTTCGCGAGCGTGCCGCGACGACGCGCGACGAGCGGGGCATGCCGCTGAAGTCGGCCGGTGCGATCCGCGATATCAGCGACGAGCGTGCCGCACGCGAGCTGCATTCGGCTGAAATGCAGCGGGCCGAAGCCGGCATGCGTGAAATCCTGACGGTGGCCGATGTGATCTCCGAAATCACCCAACAGACCAACCTGCTGGCGCTGAATGCCGCGATCGAGGCGGCACGCGCCGGGGAGGCCGGTCGCGGCTTCGCCGTGGTGGCCGACGAGGTGCGCAAGCTGGTGGACCGCACCGCACAGGCCAACGAAAAAATCCGTGACATGGCGCGCCGCGCCGCCTGACGGGCGATGGCAGTCCCGGGCCGTGTTGCGCCCGGGACTGCCGCCATTGCTGTCACTCTTGATCATGGCGCTACCCCTTTGGTAGTACACCCTCATGAGAATTTTCCGCTACCCCTGATTTCGCTATTGTTTCTTCAAGCCTTTTACTACCGCTGGAGTAACAAGAAATGTCGCGAAATTCAATACTGAACGGCAGGCACGTAGCGCTCGGATCCAAGCTGGATGGCGATACATGGAACGACATGCCGATTCCCTGGAGCTATAGCACCGACGCGCACGACGAGGTGGTCGCAGTCCGCTCGCGTGCCGGTCTCTATGACGTTTCCGCACTGAATATCGTCAATGTCAGCGGCCCCGATGCCGAAGCCGTGCTCGACCGGCTGGTAGCGATCGACGTCACCGGCATGCAGCCCGGCACCTCCCGCCTGGCGGCCGAGGTGGACGAGAACGGCGCGCTGTGCGACGACATCATGATCATCCGCGACAGCAAGACCGAGTTCCGCGTCTCGCATGGCAGCGGCAGAACGCCGCAGCAGCTGGCGCAGCTGGCCAAGAATCGCGACGTGAAGATTGCTGCCGACCATGATGTGCACATCCTCTCGCTGCAAGGCCCGAAATCGCTGGATATCCTGGCGCCGCTGGTCGGTATCAAGCTCGCCGAGCTGCCGTATTTCAAGCACGAGAAGACCACGCTATTCGGCTGCGACGTGTATGTCGCGCGCGGCGGCTACTCCGGCGAGCGCGGCTATGAAGTCTATTGTGCGGCCAAGGACGCGATCCACCTGTGGGACAGCATTCTCGAAGCCGGCAAGCCGTTCGGCGCCATCGCCGCCTCGTGGAACTCGCTGGAACTGACCCGCATGGAAGCGGGCCTGCTGTTTTTCCCCTTCGAGATGCCGGAAGGCGACACCACCCCGTGGGAAGTCAACATGGGCTGGGGCGTGGATCTCGACAAGAAGGGCGATTACATCGGCAAGTCAGCCGTGCTCAAGCTGCGCGGCCGTGAGCGCGTCAAGCATACCGGCCTCGTCTGCGACAGCGCAGAGGTTCCGGCGGCCGGCGCCAAGATTTACAAGGACGGCAGGGAAATCGGTGTCGTCACCAGCGGCAGCTTCAGCCGCTACCTGATGCTGTCGATCGCGATGGTGCACGTGAAGCCGGAATTCTCGCAGGTCGGCACGCAGGTCGACGTCATGAGCGGCGGCAGGACCCTCAAGGGCCGCATCGCGCGCACTCCGTTCTACGATCCGATGCGCCTGCGGACGCATCCGGATAGCGCCAGGTAGGCGATTCAGGCAACAGCGACAGGATCACAAGATGGAACGCGGATACAGAATCAGGAGCAAGCCGAACTACGAAACGCTGCAGTGGCGTGACAAGGCATCGGCGCATGTCGTGGTGGCAAAGGGGGCCGGTGGACTGGCGGTGTTGCAACTGTTCCAGCTGATGTACCCCACGCAGCCGGTCACCGTTTTTTATGTACGCGGCAACGCAGAAGACACTGATTACACAACCACGCTGGCCAAGGTGGTCGGCGAAGGCTTCCAGGTGTTCGAGAGCGAGATGGAGGCGTTGTATGCGTTCTACCGCAGACTGCCCGATTGCCGCATGGGCACCCGTCTTTACGTGTCGGGCACCGAGAGCTTCATGTGGTCGGTGTGCAAGCTCGCCAAGCTGTTCGACATCCAGGAGAGCGAAGTCATGATGGAGCTCTCCAACAGCCTCGCCCGGCCGGTCTACTGCGTGCATTGCAAGGGCACCACGCCGGATGTGACGACCAATATCGCGACCTGCAGCAAGTGTTCCAGAAAGCTCTTCGTCCGGGATCATTTTTCCAGGCATCTCGGGGCCTACATGGGCCTGATGATCGATGCCGAGAACCCCGGCGAAGTCCCCGAAATCGAGGAGATTTACCCATGAGCACACTCAATGTCCGGGTGGCGGCCATCGAGCAGGTGACCCCTTTGGTCAAGCATTTCACCTTGGTCCGCGAAGACGGCCAGCCGTTCCCGACCTTTTCCGGCGGCAGCCATGTCGTGGTAGCGATGGACATCCACGGCCGCACGCACCGCAATGCCTATTCGCTGATGGGTTCGCCCGAGGATACCTCGGCCTACCATATCTCGGTGCGCCGTCAGGAAAACTCGCGCGGCGGTTCCGTGTTCATGCACGACAGCGTCGTCGAAGGCTCGGCACTGCAAATCACGATGCCGGTCAACCTGTTCTCGCTCTCGCGGCTGGGACGCAAGCATATCCTGATCGCGGGCGGCATCGGCATCACGCCCTTCATGTCGCAGCTGCACGATATCCAGCGCAACGGTTACGACTACGAACTGCATTACGCCTTCCGCTCGCTCGAACATGGCGCGTTCAGCGAGCAGCTCAAGGCCCGCTGCGGTAGCCATGCGCACATCTATGTCGACCGCCTGGGACAGAAACTGGACCTCCGCGAACTGCTGAGCGCGCAACCGCTGGGCACGCACGTCTATGTCTGCGGGCCGTCCTCCATGGTGACGGGCGTGCTGGAGACCGCGCGCGATCTCGGCTGGCCGGAAAACCATATTCATAGCGAACAGTTCACCGCGCCGCCCATGGGCGATGCCTTCAAGGTACAGCTGGCCAAATCCAAGATGGAAGTCACCGTGCCGAACGACATCACGCTGCTCGAGGCGCTGGAAACGGCCGGGGTCAATCCCGAGTCACTGTGCCGCGGCGGCGCCTGCGGCCGCTGCGAGCTCGACGTGCTGGAGCTGGACGGCGAAATTTACCACCATGACCACTACCTGAGCGACGCCGAAAAGGCCTCGAACAGGAAGATCATGCCTTGCGTCTCGCGTGCGCGTTGCACGCATATGTTGCTGAATATCTAGAGGAACCATCATGAGCCTGGCATTCAAGAAAGAGACTTTCCGCGACGACTACACCTATCGCAACTCGCCGGAGGCGATCCGTCGCTTCCCCTTCCCGTTCCCGGAAGACAAGTACATGTACTCGGTCAACATTGAGCCGCATGTCAGCGCCAAGCCCGGTTCGGTGTTCGAGTTCCCGCTGGATATCGACGAGCACTATGTTGCCGAGTGCCATGACAAGGCGATCACGCTGGCCAAGGATCCCGGCCGCTACGCCGCGCTGCCGCACATGATGGATGCGCAGTGGGATGTTTTGGAGCTGATCATGGAATCGCTGTCGCGGGATTACCCGGACCAGTTCAAGCTGGCGAAGGACGGCAATCGCTGGACCTGGCACAACCTGCCGCTGGGCATCAAGGACACCTTTACCTTCGGCGACCGCTCCACGATGGAAATGGACCCGTTCGAATACGTCGGCCGCCAGATCCAGGGCGACTTCGTGCTGCTGGACCAGCGCGAAGGCACGCTGTTCGCCGACGCAGGCTGCATCACCAGCCAGGCGGACTGGTCGCTGGCCTTCGATGTCGGCATGTCCTGGCACCAGTGGCATGCACCGGTGCCGCGCGCGACGGAAATGGGCGTGATGGACCGTGCGCTCAAGTTCATGATGAACCTGCAGCTGGGCAGCCCTGTCCGTCGCCTGAACTGGACCATGACCATCAACCCGCGGCTGGATACCTCGCCGGAAAACTACCCGAAATGGGGCCCGGACCGGAATACCGTCACTATGGAAAACGCCGGCGACAAGGTGCACCTGCGGGTCGAGCTGCAGTCGTTGTTCCGCCTGCCGCGCAGCAACGGCATCGTGTTCAGCATCCGCTGCTACCTGATCAGCCTGGACGAACTGGCTACACACCCGCGCTGGGCGAAACGCTTCCACCGGATCCTGCGCGACCTGCCCGCCGACCTGATCGAATACAAGGGGCTCACCAAATTCCACCGCACTGCGGTCAACTGGCTGGCGCGCTTCGACGACGGCGCCCCGCTGGAAATCGGCACGCACCCTGAGTAATCGTTGCCGTATCGGCAAGCAGGAAAAGGAGACGTTTGAAATGATGCAGGGAACATCCGCGACTGCACCCACGGTCCGCCAGTCGCTCTACAGCCAGATTGGCGGGGAAGCAGGCGTGAAGCGCTTGGTGGAAACTTTCTACGACCTGATCGAGCAGCATCCGCAAGGGGAGGCTGTGAATCTCCTGCATCTGCGCGGCCACGGCGTGGCGCATTCGCGTGTCGAGCAATTCAATTTTCTGTCCGGTTTTCTCGGCGGCCCCGGTCTCTATGCCGAAAAGTACGGGCATTCCAATGTGCGGCTGATGCATGAGCACGTGGAGATCGATGCCGAAGCCAAGGATGCCTGGCTGGTCTGCATGGGGATGGCTATTGATCAGGTCGGTCTTGATGCGGAATTGAAGTCGCAGTTGATGGCCAATTTCACGGTTGTCGCGAACTTGCTGGTGAATCGGTGAGGCCTTGGATGGTGGTGTGGTTTATTTGCAACAAAAGTGAACATAATTCAATTTCATATGTTGAATTACTGTAACTATAGTTTCACATTAAGATATATTTAACTGTGGTTAATTTTTTTAACTTTTAGGGAGTTAGTGATAATGAATGCAAGAAAACCTCTATTGCTTGCGGGTCTGCTGGGAACCGCGCTGATTGCCGCTCCTGTCTATGCTGAAGAAGCGGCCGCACCTGCCGCCGCGGAAACGGCAGCCCCAGCGGCCCCGGCAGCTGCCGAGCCGGCATCCCCCCATACCCTGAGCGCAAACATCGGCTTTTTCGGCCAGTACGTATTCCGCGGCATCACCTATACCAACGAACGGCCGGCGGTGCAGGGCGGCTTCGACTATGCACACAGCAGCGGTCTCTACGCTGGCATCTGGGGCACCAACGTGGATGATGCCGGTCTGTACGGCAACACGCTGGAAATCGACCTGTACGGCGGTTTTGCCAACACCATCGGCGACACCGGCATCGGGTATAACCTGGGCTTCCTGCAGTTCTACTATCCGGATAACGACAAGATCGCCGGCCAGTCGCCGAACACCACCGAGCTGAACGCCGCGCTGAGCTACAAGTGGTTCACCGTGAAGTACTCCCGTGCGGTGACGGATTTCTTCGGTCTCAACAGCGTATCGCTGGGCGACGGCAAGGGCGACACCAAGGGCAGCGACTACTGGGAGCTGAACTTCAACTATGTGCTGCCTAAGGACATCAACCTCGCGTTGCACGTGGGCCACCAAACCGTCGAGGATCGCTCGGGCTTCGATTACACCGATTTCCTGGTCGGCCTCAACAAGAACTTCTCGATCGCAGGCAGCACCGGCTGGAATGCAGGTTTCAACTACACGACCACCGACGCGGATGACGATATCTGGGTTGATGGGAATGGCCATGAAACCGGCGATGACCACCTGATCCTGTTCGTGAAGCGTACGTTCTAAGGGCAGGGTTTTCAGGCACTATCAGACAAGGGCGCTCCGGCGCCCTTTTTGATGACTCAGGACAGGTCGGCCTCGGTGAAGAGTTTCTGGAACGCCATCATCGTATTCTGATCGCCTTCATTGGCGATATCGGTGATGAACCCCTCCAGCGCGAGCAGTTCGCCGGAACTGGAGAACACACCCTTGCCCTGTTCCCACACCCATTTGACGCGGCCGGAACGGGTAATGAGTCGGTATACCAGCTGGAACTTCTGCTGCCGCGAGACCTGCTTCTGCACGATTTCCCAGGCAAGCGCGCGGTCGTCCGGGTGGATGATCTGGATGAAAGAGAAATTGGGCGAGTTGACCATCTCGTAAGGCTCGTAGCCGGTCACCTCGAGGCAGCCGTCGCTGGCAAACTCGAAGCTCCAGTTACGGTCGTTCTTGCAGCGGTAAATCATGCCGGGGATGTTGCTGAGCAGGGTGCTGAGGGAACGTCGGTTGGCGCGCAGGCTGGCTTCGGTGCTTTTCATGCGGTTGATGTCGGTGAGCGTGCCGATGACGCTGGTACGCTCGCCCTTGTAGGAGGAGGTAGCCTTCGCGCGGAGTTCCACCCAGAAGGAATCCCCGCTCCGGGCAATCAGGCGTGTCTCGAGATGGCAACTGGACCGTTTTCCCTGGGCCAGCGAATTGATCCGGGCTTCGACCATGGGCTTGTCTTCAGGATGGATGAAGGAGATCAACGGCTTGTTCAGGCTGTCTTTGACGGAATAGTCGAGCAGGTGCTCCCAGGAAGGGTTGAGAAAAATGATTTCGCGATTGGCATTCACCTGAAACACGATCTGCTCGATGCGATCGATCAGCAGGTGATAGTCGGATTGTTCGCCCAGATTGCTTACGGCCGCCGTTTTGGTGGATGTGGACGAGAATTGCAGCAGGTACAGGCTGGAATCCGTCTCTTCATGCAGCGGTGATAGCGACATATGCACCGGCAGCGTGGTTCCGTCGGAACACAGGATGCGGACGCTGATCGTTTCATTATGGTTTTGATCGTGCGCCGTTCCGGCAATGAATTTCGCTAGGCTGAGGTGGTCGCCGGGGTGTACCACGTTGGTGAGTGGCATGCCAATAACCTGGTCGCGCATGCCGGACATGCCGAGCTCGGCGAGGAACGCACGGTTGGCGAAAATCAGGTTGTAACCGTCCAGTACGGCTGCCGGCGTCGACAGGTTGCTGGAAATGTCGCGCCCCCAGGTGACGCTGTCGAAACTCTTTTTTTGCAGGCTGGAAGGCGAACGAGCGGATAATATGGGATAAAGGGCAATCATCAGGATGCCGGACAGGATGGCCGTCATTGCGACGACAAGCGATGCAAGATGCACCTTGAACGGTGCGCTGCCATCCCACCAGACACCGAATACCATCATGAAAACAAGGCTTAGAACCACCATGCTGAATACGTATAAACTCATGTCATCGACCTTGCATCAATCCCATCAAGAAAGCCATTGCAGGAGAAAGCTCTGAACAACCTGTTTTACAAAATAGCGCAAGTCATCACCGATTTCGGAAGACTACGCCAACATACCCTCTATGTCAGGCTACTGGTGCTCCTGCTGTGTATCGCGCTGACCGTAATCCTGACGCAGGCAGGATCACTGTTTCTGGTAGATTATATTCCTGTAAGCCAGTCTGCCATCAAAAAGATCCATCATCAGCAATTAATTTGGAAAGCCAGGATAGATTTCATAAAGGAAGGAAATAGCCTCAATCCGGAAAAAGTCCTGGAAGAGCTGAGCGAGAGTTACCTCGATACATCGGATGCCGATTTCTCCTGGTTGGTCCGGCAGGATAATCCGCAGTTCGTGGAGGCTTTGAGCCGTCTTCAGAAGGCGCAACAGGACTTCGAGTATGCTCGACTGGGGGGGCAGATGTCGTTCGACGACAAGCTGAAACTGGCCGCCGGCGTGGCGCAGTCCTATGAGAATATCGCCGATGCACTGAAATACGATATTGAAATAAAACAGTCGGTCATTTCGCTGCTGCAACTGGTCGGACTGGTGCTGGTAATGTGCTGTATCGCCGCGATCGCGCTGAGCGCGCGACGGGTCATGGTCGATCGCCTGGACCGCCTGGTTTCCTTCGTGCCGGATAAATTGATTGAAACCTCGCCTGTCACCAATGAAGACGAGTTTTTCTACCTGGAACAAAAAGTCTTCGGCATCATGGCACGGCTCGAGGGCCATACCGCGGAAATGGCCTGGGCCAACCAGACCAGCGAGCGATTGCGCAGCATGGTGCGCGCCCAGGATTTCATTTTCCGGTTCGTGGAGATGGTCAATACCAACGTATTCAGCGAGATGACGTTGCGCAAGATCCTTTATGCGCTGGAGCGGGCATTGAATGTGAACAATGCCGCGGTCATCTTCGCCGAAGGCGATTCCTCGATCTCCTCCGGGCGGATCACTTTTTCGCATCACTCGCCCTGTACGGTGGATGACAGGATATACGAGGAGCTTTCCCAGTCGGGGACGGTCACGTTCTTCGGCCATAATGCGGACCGCATCGAAGTGCGTTGCCTGGGCGTGGCCTTTTCCAGCGCCGGGGAATCGATGGGCGTCCTGATGATCGAGGCTGACCATGACCGCTCCCTGGAAAATACCGAAATCCAGCTGGTGGAGCTGACCGCGCAACTGCTGTCTATGGTCGTCGGTTACCAGGGGCGGGACCAGGAGGGGCGCCGCATTGCGCTTCTGGAGGAGCGTGCGGCGATTGCCCGGGAATTGCACGACTCCCTGGCGCAGTCGCTTTCGTTTATGAAAATCCAGATTGCCCGCCTGCAGTCGAATTCCGGCCAGACCGGAGAAAACGGCAATGCCGCAGTGATCGGCGAGTTGCGCGAGGGCCTGGATAACGCTTACCGCGAACTGCGCGAGCTGCTGGCCACCTTCCGGGTGCACATGGACGTGCGCGGCCTCGGCTTTGCGATACAGTCAGCCATCGACGAATTCTCCCAGCGCTCCAGCCTGTCGATTACGCTGGACAATCGCCTGGTGAACTGCCGGCTGACGGTCAACGAGGAATTCCACATCCTGCATGTGGTACGCGAGGCGCTATCGAATATTGTGCGCCACTCCGGCGCCAGCAATGTGTCGATCGCGCTGGTCTACCAGTCGAACGGCACGGTGATGGTTACCATCGACGATGATGGAGTAGGATATAAACCATCGGACGATGGCAAGGACCACTACGGGCAGGCGATCATGAAGGAGCGTGCTTATAGTCTGGGGGGCGATATCGAGGTACTGCCGCGGCGCACCGGAGGGACGCGCGTCAGGTTGGTGTTTAACCCGAAATTACCCCAGTGAAGATGGATAGCGAAGGCGATGAACCATGGAAAAAACCATTAAAGTAATACTGATCGACGACCATGCACTTTTCCGCAAAGGCGTCGGCCAGATGATTTCCTCCGATCCGAACTTCGAGGTGGTGGGCGAGGCGGCTTCCGGCCAGGAAGGGCTGGACCTGGCGCAGGAGCTCAAGCCCGACATGGTACTGATCGACCTCAACATGAAGGGCATGAACGGCCTGGAAACCCTGCGCCGCTTCAAGGCGACGACACTCAACGCGCGCTACATCGTCCTCACCGTATCCGATGCCGAGGATGACCTGCTGGAGGCGTTGCGCGCCGGTGCCGATGGCTATCTGCTGAAGGACATGGAGCCGGAGGACTTGTGCGCCAGCCTGCTCAAGGCAACGACCGGTGTGACAGTGTTGCAGGACAGCCTGACCGAAGTGCTCAAGCATGCGCTGCTGGAGCCCACGGTCAGAAAAACTACCAGCGACGCAGCGCTCACCGAGCGCGAGCACGAAATCCTGGAGTGCCTGGCCGACGGCATGAACAACAAGACCATCGCCCGCAAGCTCGGCATCAGTGATACCACGGTCAAGGTGCATATCAAGAACCTGCTACGCAAGCTGAACCTGACCAGCCGGCTGGAAGCGGCGGTATGGAAGTATCAGAATAAGCCCAAGGACTGATGTGCCTGACGGCGGATGTAAAAAAAGCCACGAGTTGCCGTGGCTTTTCTGGTGCAGCAGAGTAATTCGCTAGTCGCCGAAGGGTGCAGCCACGTCCTGGCCGACCTTGATGGCAAAGGTCTTGCGGACCGTTTCTTCGGTTTTCCAGGTGCCCTTGAATCCGGCTTCAACTAGAAAACTATCGCCGCCGACATAGGTTCTGGATTCGCCGCCCTGGTCGGTGAGCGTCGCCTTGCCCTCGAACATGTGCACCATCTCGTCCGCGTTATATGTGACCTGGTATGTGCCGGGCGTGGCTTCCCAGAAACCGGTGAGGAACTTGCCGTCCGGTGTTGCGTGTTCGATCCAGGTTTTCATCGTGGGGGAGCCGGAAACCGGTTTCCATCCATCGAGATCGGTCGTGATGGGGGCCGAATTGCAGGCACCCAGTTTTCCGAATGAAATGACTTTCATTGCAAACCTCCAGTTCTAACGGTTGATATTTGCCAGCGCAACGGCTGGCAAATGATGGGTTACAGCGGTTGGCGCTGACCGCAGAAGAAGCCGACGGCGTGGTGCGGGGTTTCAAAAATGATGCGGTCGCCATCGCTGAAGTACAGCACGTCGCCCACCTTGGCGTTGTATTTCTTGCCGGTATTCACTTCGGTGATGTTGAATTCGCCGTCCACGACGATTTTCATTTCCTCGTAATCGTAGGTGTAGTCCAGCGCCTTGCCTGCTTCCAGGTGGAAGAAGCCGGCGCAAAGCGGCTTGTCCTTGTTGTTCGCGTTGGCGGGGCCGGATACGAAGGTGTCGCCCAGCCAGGCGGGCACGCCATCGACATTCATGGAGGGCTGCTTGTCCTTGATGGCCTGTTGCTTGTATTTCATGTTTCATTCTCCTGAAAAGTATTTGAAGGGATTGATAAAAGCGAGCCTCAATTAAATCCGCAGCATGGGCCTCGAACAATTACACCTAAGTGGTACTCAATAAGAGGGAGTCGGCAGAAGAGTGCAGTCAGGGCTGGGATAGGTATGTATAATAAAAGGAATCTTATTTAACCTGTATTCACGTTATTGTTAATTCAACAAGGAGAAGAACATGAGCGACAAGATCTACATGCGCGTTGGCGAAGCCCTGGTAGCGGGAGGCCCGGCCGGTACAGCCGCCGAACCGGAAGTGGCGATCGGCGAGATGGATGGCCCGATGGGAACGGCGTTCGGCACCTTGCTGGGCGACCAGGTCAAGGGCCATACGCGCGTGCTGGCGATTCTGAACACCGATGTGATGGTGCGTCCGGCGACCATCATGGTGAGCAAGGTGACCGTCAAGGACACACGCTATACCAATATTCTGATGGGCACGGTGCAGGCTGCAGTGGCCAACGGCGTGCTCGATGCGGTACGCAACGGCGACATCCCGAAGCACAAGGTCAACGACATCGGCATCATCGTTTCGGTGTGGCTGAATCCCATCGTTGCCGAGCAGAAGGACCTCGACCACAAGATCTTGTTCGATATCCATCGTCGCGCGACGGCTGCTGCGATCCACAAGGCGATGTGCCACGAGCCGGACATCGACTGGCTGCTGGAGAACCAGGAAAAGATCGTCCACAAGTATTACCAGATGGGGCTGGACGGCAAGCTGTAACAACCGGAAGCGTGGAGCGGAGGCGATGAAAGCCGAAATTCCGGTATTCAGTCTGCAGCAGGGGCAAAGCCCGCTGCTGGTCTCCATCCCCCATGCTGGCACGCATTTGCCCTCCTGGCTGCTGCCGCGCCTGACGCCGCAAGCGCGACAGCTGGTCGATACCGACTGGCACCTGCCCAGGCTGTACGATTTTTTGGCCGAGATGGATGTCACGCTGCTGGTGGCGACCCATTCGCGCTATGTGGTCGATCTCAATCGGCCGCCCGATGATGTCAGTCTGTATCCCGGGCAAAGCACGACCGGTTTGTGTCCGGTCGATGACTTCGTCGGGAACCCGCTTTACCTGACTGATGCGGCTCCGCAACAGTCAGAAAGACATGCGCGCATCGACGCCTATTGGCGGCCATACCATGCCGCGCTGGAGTCCGAGCTTGCGCGGCTCAAGGCGCTGCACGGGCATGTGGTGCAGTGGGATGCGCATTCGATCCATTCCCATGTACCGCGTTTCTTCGACGGCGAGTTGCCGCACCTCAATTTCGGCACCGCCGACCACCAGGCCTGCGATGGCGCGCTGATCGAACAGCTGGTCGAAACCGTACAAAGCAACAGCGACTACTCCTGGGTCGTGAATGGCCGCTTCAAGGGCGGCTACATCACCCGGCATTACGGCCAGCCAGCCAGCGGCATACACGCGCTGCAGCTGGAAATGGCGATGCGCACCTACATGCCGGAAACGGCATTCATCCCCGAGTTCGACGACACTTTCGCCCAGCCTGCCCGCACATTGCTACGAACGCTGCTGGAATCCGCGCTGCAATGGCGCCCCGCCAATCCTTGATGAAATTCCGAACAGGAGCCTGACATGCATTCAAAACCTGCTGCGTTCTCGACCAACTGCATCCATGCGGGAGAAATCGCAGACGCCTTCGGCTCGCCGCATACGCCGCTTTACGATACGACGACATTCAAGTTCGACTCGACGCAGGATTTGCTGGATGTGGTCGAAGGCAGGAAGGATGGCTACCTCTACACCCGCTACGGCATGAATCCATCGATCCGCAGCCTGGAGAAAAAGCTGGCCAGTCTCGACGGCGCGGAGGACGCTATGGTGTTCTCGTCCGGCATGGCCGCCCTGTCTTCCCTTTTCCTGGCCCATGGGCGGCGCGGCATCATCTGCATTGGCGATGCCTACGGCGGCACGCTGGAATTGCTGGAAAGCCAGTTGCCCGGGCTGGGCTTCGTCACGCACCAGCTTCTGCTGACTGAAATCGACAAGCTTGAACCCTTGCTGAAGGCAGGAGCAGGGCTGGTATTTTTCGAAACACCGACCAACCCGCGTCTGGAGCTGGTCGATATTCCTGCCATTGCCGCGCTGGCGCATGCCCACGGCGCACTGGTCGCGGTGGATAACACGTTCGCCACGCCGGTCAACCAGTTGCCGCTGGCGCTCGGGGCGGATATCGCCATGCAGAGTGCCACCAAATTTCTCGGCGGCCACAGCGACCTGACCGCCGGCGTGTTGTGCGCCAGCAGCAAACTTCTGTTGCCGGTGAAGCCGTGGCGGAAAAACCTGGGGCAAATGCTGGCGCCAGACACCGCGCATCGATTGGCCCGCAGCCTGGGCACGCTGGCGGTCAGGGTGGAAAAACAGAATGCCAATGCGCTGCGCATTGCCGAATACCTGTCGCAGCATGACGCCGTCAGGCGAGTATATTATCCCGGCCTGACGGATTCCCCCGGGCATGTGCTGGCCCAGGCGCAGATGTCGGGCTTCGGCGGTATGGTGACCTTCGAGTTCGACGGCTCGCTGGAGCAGGCGATGCAAGTCACCGAACGGCTGCAGGTTATCAGCCTGGCACCAAGCCTCGGCGGGATAGAAAGCCTGGTTACGCTGCCCGTGACAACGTCACATCACGATATGACCGTGGAAGAACGTGATCGCCGCGGCATTTCCGATAGCATGGTTCGGTTGTCGATCGGTATCGAGGATGGTGACGATTTGATCGTCGACCTCGAACAAGCGTTAAGATTGAAATAAGAGCGGTCAATAAACTTGGGAGTAAAAGCCCCTCCATGAACATGAAGAATGCCAATCCGGATGAAGTTATGTGCCCTTGCAGCGGCACCACCAGGAGCAAAATTCAAAGCCTGTTCGAGCAAGGTCTGGACATGGATGCCATTTCCAGAAGGACAGGTGCACTCTCGGGCTGCGGTGGTTGCGAGTGGGATATTACACAGTTCATGAATGATCTTGCCGAGCAGAACAAGTCTTCATAAGTTGCTTTTGAGCAAAATGCCTGGCCTTGATTTTAAATAAAGACAGAGGCATGGTCTGGCAAGAAATCTTCGCCAGACCAGGTGCCCGAAGTGGCTGTTAGCTATCTGTAAATCAAGAAGTAGTGCCTGAAGCAATTGCGATACTGTCGCCAGCATTTTTTGGGTGCCTGATCTTGAACCAGATCGCGTACATCGCGGGAAGGAACACTAGCGTCAGCACAGTGCCGATAAGCGTGCCGCCGATCAGGGTATATGCCAACGTTCCCCAAAATACTGAAGAAGTAAGCGGAATAAACGCCAGAATCGCCGCCAAGGCGGTAAGGATAACCGGCCGGGCACGTTGGACAGTGGCTTCCACTACCGCGTCAAAAGAGTCCAGCCCCTCTTCCAGGTTATGCTCGATTTGTCCGATCAGGATCAGCGTATTGCGCATCAAGATGCCCGACAATGCAATCAGGCCCACCAGTGCATTGATTCCGAAAGGTTGCTGGAACAGTATCAGTGTCGGAACCACGCCGATCAGCCCCAACGGACTGGTGGCAAATACCATGACCATGGCCGCGATCGACCGCACCTGAAGGATGAGGATCAGCAGCGTCACCGCAATCATGATCGGGAACAGCGGCAACAATGCCTCGGTCGCCTTGCCTGATTCTTCAATGGAACCAGCCTCTTCGATTCGATAGCCCGCCGGAAGCTTGTCAATGATGGGCTGCAGCTGGGCCCTGATCGCAGTAGATACATCTGGCGGCTGCAAATCCTCGGCAATGTCACCGCGTACGGTAATCGTCGGGGTGCGGTCGCGTCGGCGGAGATTGGGTTCTTCCATACGGATATCTACAGAACCTATTTGCGACAATGGGACACGCTGCCCCGCCGAGCCGATCAAGGTGAAGCCGGATATTTTTTCCGGATCCAGGCGCATGTTTTCTGCTGCACGGCCAACCACCTGTACCGCGCGAATATCCTCGCGCACTTCGGTAATGGGTACGCCGCTCAGCAGAAACTGCAGTTGCTGTGCGACGCTGCTGGAAGTGAGCCCGACCGCCTGAAGTCGATCCTGCTGCAAAGTGAAGTGCAGCGCGGGGACGCGTTCGCCCCAATCGGCATTGACGGTTCGCATCATCGGACTTGCGTCCATCACTTGCCGGACTTCGGCGGCAATCGAGCGCAGTTTTTCGGGGTCTTGCCCAGCGACGCGGAAAGCTACCGGGAACGGGGAATACGGTCCGAATACCAGTTGTGTAACACGCACGCGGGCTTCCGGGACCAACCCATCCGCAATGGCCTGACGTAGTCTCAGCTTCAGAACCTCGCGTTCATCCTGGTTTTCTGTCCGCACGACGAGTTTCGCAAAGGACGGGTCAGGCAGTTCGGGCGACATGGCCAGGTAGAAGCGCGGAGCACCCTGGCCAATATATGATGTCACAATCTTCGCTTCCTTTTGTTTCGCCAGCCAGGCTTCAACCTTGGCCGTGGCGGCACTGGTCTGGGCAATGGAGGTTCCATAAGGCATTTGAACCTCGACCAATACTTCAGGACGGTCAGAGGTTGGAAAAAACTGTTTCTTCACTACACCCATGCCGAGGATGGCCAGAACAAAGGTGCCTATCACGATGGCCGCAACGATCCACTTGTAATGAATGACTCGTCCCAGCATCGAGCGGAAGCGGTTGTAGTTCGGTGTGCTGTAGATCGCTTTGTAACCGCCTTCGACCTTCTCCTGGTCCGGAAGCATCTTGACGCCCAAATAAGGCGTGAATACGACGGCGACGATCCAGGATGCGATCAGGGCAGTACCCACCACCCAGAACATATTACTGGTGTATTCGCCGGCGGTGGATTGGGCAAATCCATTGGGCATGAAACCAATGGCCGTGACCAGGGTGCCGGAAAGCATCGGGGCAGCGGTATGGCTCCAGGCATAAGCGGAGGCGGCAATACGGCTATACCCTTCCTCCATTTTCACCACCATCGTTTCGATCGCGATGATGGCATCATCCACCAGCAGGCCCAGCGCCAGAATCAGCGATCCCAAGGTGATACGGTCAAAATTTTTGCCGGTTGCCGCCATGACGACAAACACGATGGCCAGCGTCAAGGGTACGGCAGCCGCAACGACAAGACCGACGCGCCAGCCCATACTCAAGAAACTTACCAGCATGACCACGAGAAGCGCCACGAAGAACTTGATCATGAACTCGTCGACCGATATATCGATGTTGACGGCCTGGTCGGTCACTTTGGTCAAACTCATGCCCAACGGCAAATCGCTACTGATTGATGCGACTTCAGCATCCAATGCTTTCCCCAGATCGAGGCCGTTCCACCCCTCGCGCATGACGATGCCCAGCAGGAGCGCTGGTTCGCCATTGTTGCGGACGAGGAATGTCGAGGGGTCTTCATAACCACGTTCTACCGTGGCCACGTCCGACAACTTCAGTATCCGGCCCTGGGCCGATACCGGTGTGTCGCGGATTTTCTGCAGCTGGTCAAAAGCGCCCTCGATCCGGATGAATACCTGGGTACCCTTGGTGTCGATCGAGCCCGCGGGCGTCAAGAGGTTCTGGGTGTTGAGCGCGGTAAAAATTTGCTGCGGTGAAATTCCCAGGGTCGCCAGGCGGTCATGGGAAAAGGCGACGTAAATGCGCTCGGGTTGTTCGCCGATGATGTTCACTTTTTTCACGCCGGCGACATGCAGCAGGCGCTGACGCATTTTTTCAGCATCGCGTACCAGTAGTCGTTGTGGCTCCCCTGCCGCCTTCAAGGCAAACAGGGCAAAGGTTACGTCCGCAAATTCGTCATTCACCATGGGGCCGATGACCCCGGTTGGGAGATTTTGCGATTCGTCGCTTATCTTCTTGCGCGCCTGGTAGAACTCTTCCTTGACTTCCGATGGAGGCGTACTGTCGAGCAGGGTGACCGTGGTAAAAGCCAGTCCGGGCCGAGTATAGGTTTCGGTGCGATCGTACCAGCGCAACTCTTGCATGCGCTTTTCAATTTTCTCCGCGACCTGATCCTGCATCTCCTGCGCCGTCGCTCCCGGCCAGGCTGTGATCACGGTCATGATCTTTACCGTGAAGGGAGGATCTTCGGCCCTACCCATCTTTAGAAATGCGATGGTGCCCGCAATAGTGATCAAAATGATCA
>DATHWE010000109.1:0-1980 GCA_035460905.1 Methylophilaceae bacterium
TCGTAGATTTCCTCGCCCTGCGAAATCGCGCTGTTCGGGCACTCGGGCTCGCACACATCGCAATTGATGCATTCGTCGGTAATCATCAATGCCATACGGTTACTTCTCCAATTCGCGATTGCGCATCTTGCGCTGCAGCGCATCCTGCACCAGCGGCGATACAAACTGGGACACGTCGCCACCCAGCAAGGCGATTTCCCGCACCAGGCTGGCGGAAATGAACATGTATTGCTCGGCCGGCGTCAGGAATAAGGTTTCGACTTCGGGAAAGAGCTTGCGGTTCATCCCGGCCAGCTGGAATTCGTACTCGAAATCCGACACTGCTCGCAAACCGCGCACCACTACGCTGGCACCCTGCTCGCGCACAAACTGCATCAGCAGGCCGGAAAAGCCGACGACGCGGACGTTAGGGCAATCGGAAAGCACTTGCCGCGCAATCTCGACACGTTCGTCGAGGTTGAAAAACGACTTTTTGGAAGTGTTATCGGCAACCGCCACGACCACTTCCGAGAACAGGCCTGAGGCGCGGCGAACGATGTCTTCATGGCCGCTGGTCAGCGGGTCGAACGTACCTGGATAGACGGCTTTGGAATTCATGGGGTGCATTTTAACAGGTGATAGTGCACGTTGCCGGCCTTGCCGTGTTTGTATACCTGCCAATCGGCGTTGTCCTGCAGCGGCGACTCGGCTTCGGCATACACCACGCCATCGGGCGCAAGATGCGGCGCCAGCAGCGGCAGGAGCTTTGCCAGCCATCCCTGACCGAAAGGCGGGTCGAGGAAAATCACATCAAAGGGCTGCGTGTCCTGCGCCAGAAACTGCAAGGCATCCATGCGCAGCAGTCGCACTTGCCCGGCTTTCAGCAGCGCGGCATTGTCCGCCAGTGCACGATGCACCGCCGGGTTCTGCTCCACCATCGTCACCGAGGCGGCATAGCGCGAGGCTGCTTCGAAGCCGAGCGCACCGCTGCCGGCGAACAGGTCCAGGCAAGCCTTGCCGTGCAGCTCCTGTCCCAGCCAGTTGAACAGCGTCTGCCGCACGCGCTCCGGCGTCGGGCGCAGGCCGAGCGCATCCGGAAAGCGCAGCATGCGGCTGCGCCATTCACCGGCGTTGATGCGAACCTTATTTGCCGTCGCCGCCAACGATCACCGTCACCATGTTCTGCGGCTTGACGCGCCGCGCAAAGGCATCCTTGATTTGTGCAGTGGTTACCTTGGCGACTTCCTTGTTGAAGTCGTCGAGGTAAGTCAGCGGCAAGCCGTAGAAGCCGATCACCGACAGGTAATCGAGAATCTTGCCGTTGCTGTCGATGCGCAGCGGGAAACCGCCGATGATATTGTCCTTGGCCGCTTTCAGTTCCTTGGCTGTGGGGCCGGACTGGATGAATTTGTTCAGCGTTTCGCGTACCACCTTGAGTGATGCGTCCGTCTGCTCGCGCTTGGTCTGCAGGCCGATCTGGAACGGCCCGGCCTCGCGCATCGGCATGAAATAGCTGTAGACGCTGTAGGCCAGCCCGCGCTTCTCGCGCACTTCTTCCGTCAGCAGCGAGACAAAACCGCCGCCGCCCAAGATGTAGTTGCCGACGTAAAGCGGGAAATAATCGGGATCGCCGCGCTTGACGCCTGGGTAACCAAGCAGGATATGCGACTGCGCTGCAGGGTGTGGGATGCGCGTTTCAACTGGCGCGCTCGGCAACGGCACGGGCGGGATCGCCGCCACGGCCGCGCCTTCCGGCAGCCCCAAGGTCAACTGCTCGGCAATCGCTTCGGCCTGGGCGCGGGTGACGTCACCGATGATGGCGACCACCGCGTTGCCGCGCGTGTAATGGCTACGATGAAACGCAATCAAATCGTCACGCGTGATTTTTTCGACCGTTTCCGGCTCCATCATTTCATCCAGCGCGTAGGGATGGTTGCCGAACAGTGCCTTGGAAAACGCCTTGCCGGAGATGCTTTCCGGCTGGGTCGCCGCATCGCGCAG
>DATHWE010000110.1:0-22673 GCA_035460905.1 Methylophilaceae bacterium
TGGCGAAAAGGGCATCGTCAAGATGATCAAGGATGCCGGCGGAAGCTATTGAACGTCGCATGTTCTAAAGCATTAACCCCGCTCATACCTTGATGCCCTTATGAAACTTGCCATTGCGCAAATCAATTGCATCGTTGGCGATCTTGCCGGCAATGCAGCCAAAATATTGGACTACAGTCGACGTGCGAAAGAGTCGGGCGCTACGCTCCTGATGACGCCGGAGCTGGCGCTGACGGGCTATCCGCCTGAGGATCTGCTGCTGCGTGAGGATTTTTATCGGGCCACCGATGCGGCACTGCAATTGCTGGCAGTTTCGGCGCCGGATATCACATTGGTCGTGGGACATCCGGCCCAGCAGGATGGCGATCATTTCAATGCCGCCTCGGTGATTCGCAACGGCAAGATTGTCGCGACCTATCACAAGCAGAAGTTACCCAATTACAGCGTATTCGATGAGGTGCGCTATTTCGAGCCGGGTTATGCCCCGCTGGTGTTCGAGCACGAGGGCGTCAATATCGGCGTCGTCATCTGTGCTGACGTCTGGGAGCAGGAGCCGGCGATACGCGCCCGCCAGGCCGGGGCGCAGGTGCTGCTGGCGTTGAATGCCTCCCCCTATCACCTCGAAAAACAGCTTACCCGTTATGAAGTGCTGCGGGAGCGTGTGCGCGAGACTGGCTTGCCTATCGTTTATGCCAACCTGGTCGGCGGTCAGGATGAGCTGGTGTTCGACGGCGCTTCGTTCGTGTTGAATGCCCAAGGGCTGCTGATGTACCAGATGGCGGCCTTCGAGGAGGCCATGGGCTTGGTCGAATTCGAAGGTGCCGAACCGCAGCCGGGGAAGGTGGTTCCAGAAGACAGTCTGGAAGCGGCCGTATACAAGGCCCTGTGCCTGGGTGTCCGCGACTATATCGGCAAAAACGGTTTTCCCGGCGTAGTGCTAGGGCTGTCCGGCGGCATCGATTCTGCGCTGACGATGGCTATTGCCGTTGATGCGCTCGGCGCTGAGCGCGTACGTGCGGTCATGATGCCGTCCCGCTTTACTGCCGACATCAGTCAGAGCGATGCGGCACAGATGGCCGAGAACCTTGGTGTCCACTACACCGAATTACCCATCGAGCATCTGTTCGAAACTTTCCTCGAATCGCTGGCTGGCGAGTTCGAAGGACTCCCGTTTGATCTGACCGAAGAAAATCTGCAGGCGCGGATTCGCGGCACCTTGTTGATGGCGCTCTCGAATAAGTTCGGCTCTATCGTGCTGACGACGGGCAACAAGAGTGAAATGGGCGTTGGGTATTCGACGCTTTATGGCGATATGGCGGGCGGATTCTCCGTGCTTAAGGATGTGCCAAAAACCATGGTCTACCGGCTGGCGCATTACCGCAATTCGATTGCGCCTATTATTCCGTCGCGTATCATTACCCGCGCGCCATCGGCCGAATTGCGGCACGACCAGACCGACCAGGATTCGCTGCCGCCTTATGAGATTCTTGATGGGATCATGGAGGCGTATGTCGAATACGACAAGAGCCCGGCCGAAATTGCCGCCGTGGGTTTCCGCTCGGACGATATCCGGCGGGTAGTGACATTGATCGACCGTAACGAGTACAAGCGCCGCCAAGCACCTGTCGGCGTGCGCATTACGCATCGCGGATTTGGCAAGGACAGGCGTTATCCGATAACATCGAAATATAAATTCGAATTCTGAAGGAGGAGAAAGACCATGAAAAAAATCGAAGCCATCATCAAGCCATTCAAGCTGGACGAGGTGCGCGAAGCGCTTTCCGAGATTGGCGTTGCCGGCCTGACGGTGACTGAGGTGAAGGGGTTCGGCCGCCAGAAGGGGCACACCGAGCTTTATCGTGGCGCCGAATACGTGGTCGATTTTCTTCCCAAGATCAAAGTGGAACTGGTAATTCCAGACCAGTTGCTGGATGCCTGTATCGAAGCCATCGTCAAGTCGGCCCGTACCGGCAAGATCGGTGACGGCAAGATTTTTGTCACTACGGTGGAGCAGGTCATCCGTATCCGCACCGGTGAAACCGGCGAAGCCGCAGTCTGATTCTCCTGTACTTCGGAGCGACTGAAGCAGGTGATGCGAGCTTTGCACGTATTCCTTCAGTCGCTTCTTTCATCTCTACCCTGACGATCCCCCAGTGAGTAGCCTGCTTTCAATGCCGACCTGGATGCAGGCTGCCGGCCTGCTTATCCTGTCGAACGTGTTCATGACGTTCGCATGGTACGCCCATCTCAAGAACCTCAACGACAAGCCGTGGTGGATTGCTGCCCTCGCAAGCTGGGGCATCGCGCTGTTTGAATATCTGCTTCAGGTGCCTGGTAACCGCATCGGCTATACAACGCTCTCGCTGGCGCAGCTCAAGATCATGCAGGAAGTGATTACGCTTGCCGTATTCATTCCTTTTGCCGTTTTTTACATGCAGGAACCGGTCAAGCTGGATTATCTTTGGGCAGGGCTATGCCTGATGGGGGCGGTATACTTCATGTTCAGGGCCGGCTGAAAGTCGGCCCTGAACGGTTTCCGCTAGAAGCCCAGCGCGCGGGCGCCCTGATAGAAGGCGAAACTGACCAGCCAGGCCAACAGCAGTGACCAGCCGATGGACAGCCACATGAATCCGGCGCTGCGGGATTCGCTCTTGAGCGTGGCGATGGTCGACAGGCAGGGGGTGTAGATCAAGGTGAAGAGCATGAAGCTCATGCCTTGCACCCAGTCCAGCCTTTGACCCATCAACTGCATCAGGTCATCCCCTTGTAATCCATAAATCACGGCAAGAGATCCGACCACGATTTCCTTGGCCACAAAGCCGAAGATCAGCGCGATTGAAAGCTGCGCGTCAATGCCAATGGGGTCCAGGATCGGAGACAGCGTCTGACCGATCATGCCGGCCAATGTGCCGATACTGGCGGGAGGTACATTGCTGGGGTAATGGGTGAGTACCCAGACCAGAACCACGCCGGCCACAATGAATTTGGATGCGCGATTGAGGAAATGCCCTACTTCCTGCCAGCCGCGCAGGACAATCTGGCGCGGGGTGGGGAAGCGGTAGGGCGGCAGTTCAAGGATGAACGGTTCGTTGCTGTGGAACTGGCTCTTGAACAGCATCGCGCTGAGGAAAGTCACGGCAAAACTCATCAGGTAGAGCGAGAACAGGACCAGGGGAGCCTGCTGCGGCGTGAACAGCACGGCGGCCATGAACACGAACACCTGCAAGCGTGCCGAGCAAAGCGAGAAGGGTATGACCAGCATGGTCAGCAAGCGCGAAGCGCGATTGCGCATCACGCGGGTGCCCATCAGCGCGGGTACGTTACAGCCGAAGCCCATCAGCAGCATCACGAATCCGCGTCCGTCCAGCCCCATTTTCGCCATCAGCGAGTCCATCAGGAAGGCTGCGCGCGAGAGGTAGCCGCTATCCTCCACCATGGTCATCACGAGGAAGAACAGGATGATGATGGGCACGAACGCCGCCACGGTGCCGACACCGTTGAAGATGCCGTCCAGCAACAGCCCATTTAGCCATGCAGGCGCACCGGCTAGCATAGGCTCAAGCATGCCGGTGCGCACCTGGTTGAGCAACCATGCCATGCCGTCCTGCAAGGGTTTCCCGGCCGAAAAAATGAATTGGAATAGCAGGTAAAGTGCGGCAAAGAATATCGGCAGCCCCAGCCATGGGTGCAGCAACACTTTATCTATTTTGGCGGTGAGCGCATCCGTCAATTGCACCGGCATTTGTACCGAAGCTTTGACGATTTCTTCCATTTCGCGCTCTATCCTGTCGTCGGAGTCAAGTTGCGCCCGAAGTTCTTCCGGAGCTGGGTGGGTCGGGGTTTTGTCCATGGTTTGCGCCGCTAGCTGCAGCGCTTGCTGAAAGCCCTCGCCATATTTAGCACTGAGCATGGCGACCGGCAGGCCCAGTTGTTGCGACATGACGGCAGTGTCGATAGTGATTCCGCCACGCTTGGCTTCGTCCGCCATGTTGAGCATCAATACCGTGGGCAATCCGAGATCGCGCACTTGCAGGGCCAGAGATAACTGGCGATCGACCTGAGAGGTATTGAGCACGAGAATGACCAGATCGATCTCGTTATTCTCGAGGAAGTGGCGCACGACCTGTTCGTCGTCCGAGAATCCATGCAGGTCATAGATGCCGGGCAAATCTACCAGTTCCGCAATGTGGCCGCCCAGAAGTATCTTGGCGCTCATCAGGTCCACCGTGATGCCGGGCCAGTTGCCCACGCGGGCAGAGGCACCGCTGATGCGATTGAACAGGGTGGATTTGCCCGTATTGGGCATGCCTAGGAGTGCGATTCTTTTCATTGGGCGATTATATTAAGGCGCAGTCTGGCAGGACAGCTTAGTTTGGTGTGGGTGCAGCTTCCTGGGAAATCTGGATACGATGCGCTTCGGCGCTGCGCAGAATGACGTCAGTTGTTCCGATGCGGACATGCAGCGGGCCGTGGAAGCGGGCGCGACGGATGAGCTCGATGCGTTTCCCGATGCGGAAACCCAAGGCGTTGAGTCGTTGGTGCAAGCCTTCCTCCGCTGTGATGGCGCGAATGACTGCGCATTCTCCGGGTTTCAGGCTATCCAGGCTATGAATCAGCATGACGTCGCAACAATAAGTAAATAAGAATGGTTCTTATTATTGCATAACCATAAGCGAGCGCAAGGGTTTTATTCTGCAAAAGCAAACGGCGCCTTGCGGCGCCGTTTGCTTGAAGCGGTGTAGTCTAGTTGTTGACGATCTTGGCCTTGGCGCGCAGATCGCTCAGCATTTTTTCCAGATTGCGTTGCTGAACCTGTTTCTTCAGGTTGTCCTTGACCTTGTCGTAGGCAGGCGGTTGTGCGGTACGGGTGTCTTCAAGCTTGATCACGTGCCAGCCGAACTGGGTCTGCACCGGCGTCTGGGTGACCTGGCCCTTTTTCAATGTGCCAACGGCATCGCTGAACGGCTTGACCATTGCGGCCGGCGGGAACCAGCCCAGATCGCCGCCCTTGTCCTTGGAGCCCGGATCCTTGGATTTTTCCTTCGCCAGCTTGGCAAAATCGCCACCCTTGCCGAGTTGTGCGATGACGTCCTTGGCTTCGGCTTCGGTCGAAACCAGGATGTGGCGTGCGCTGAATTCCTTGTCGCCCACCTGAGCCTTGAATTTTTCGTACTCTGCCTTGGTATCGGCTTCGCTGACGGTGCTCTTTTTCAGGAAGTTCTCGATATAAGTGTTGACCAGCAGTTCGCGACGCAGGAGTTCTTCTTTGGCGATGTAATCGGGCTGCTTGTCCAGACCCTGTTTCTGGGCTTCCTGTACAACGAGCTCACTGCTGATCAGCTTGTTGACGATGATGCTGCGGACATTGGCGTCGACATTCTGGCCGCGAGCCGTGGCATCCTTGGAGATGTAATCGACCAGTGATTGCTTGATCGGCTTGCCGTTAACCGTGGCGACATTGGTGTCGGCGGCCTGTGCGGTCGGGACCATCAGGCCAAAAGCAATGGCCAGCAGGGTTTTTTGAGTCAGGTTCATCGAGATTCCTCGTAATGGATGGAAATGAATGGGTTAGCGTTCGTCCGGGGTGAAGGCGGAAATGCTCACAGCATGAATTCGCGATGGGATAAGGTCTTGAAGTGCTTGATAAATTGCACGATGACGCATTATCTGCGATTTGCCGGAAAATTGCGAGCTGACCACGGTTAGCGTGAAGTGACCGCCGCCCGTATTCCCGGCATGGCCCGCATGCTTGGCGCTGTCATCGACGATTTCCAGCAATTGCGGTTCCAGTATCGCCAGTCGCTGACGAATTTCGCTCTGCAGATCGGGCGGGTTCAAGCGGGCAAGGTCTTGCGGAATGGTTGCACGGTGGTGCTGGAGAACACGCCGCCGGTGACAAAAGAGTCGGCTTCCGCCCATGCCTTCGCTTCGGCAAGCGAGGGAAATTCGGCGACGATCAGGCTGCCGCTGAATCCGGCCGGCCCCGGGTCGATGCTGTCGATGGCAGGGAATGGTCCCGCAAGTACCAGGCGTCCTTCTTCCTGTAACTGTTTCAGCCTTTCCAGATGCGTGGGCCGGTTGGCCATGCGTTTTTCCAGGCTGTTGGGACTATCCGTGCCGATAATGGCATAAAGCATTATTCCGGTTCCTTCATGTATTTCCCCAGGAAAAGACTTTGCAGCACCACGAAGACCAGCATCAGTCCCATTGTGCCGAAAAGCTTGAAGTTGACCCAGGTTTCGGTGGCGAAGTTGAATGCCACGTAAAGATTGAGCAGACCCAATACCGCAAAAAAGCCCGCCCAGGCATGGTTCAGTTTGCGCCAGACCGGATCGGGCAACGCAAGCTGTTTATCCATGACAGCGCGAATCAGGTTTTTGTTCCAGAAAATTTCCGAGGCGAACAGCACTATCGCGAACAGCCAGTACAGTACGGTCGGTTTCCACTTGATGAAAAGCTCATTGTGCAGCAGCAAGGTGGCGCCGCCGAACACCACGATGATGACGCCGCTGGCGATCAGCATGCCATCGACTTTCCCATGCCGGTACTTGACCCAGCCGATCTGCAACAGCGTGGCGATGATGGCTGTGGCGGTCGCCGCATAGATACCAAGTATCTTGAAAACGACGAAGAACAGGATGACAGGAAACAGATCGAATAGGAATTTCACGTGGGAGAGGGGCTAACGTATCGGTCGGGCTGCTATTTTGCTATGATTCTGCTTGGCTCACAAGAGCGGTTCAAGCACGCAACTTTATGCCTTCTCCTTTTGATTTACATTCCCATTCCATTGTTTCAGATGGCACCCTGACGCCAACCGCGCTCGTCGAGCATGCGGCTGCCCGTGGCGTGCGGGTCCTGGCCCTGACGGATCACGACGATATCGCGGGCCTGGAAGAGGCAGCCGAGATAGCCGCTCGCCACAATATCGCCTTTATCAATGGTGTGGAGATTTCGGTTACCTGGAACAAACGCACGATCCATGTGGTCGGCCTCAAGGTTTCGCCGACGCACGAGCCGCTGGTGCAGGGCCTGGCGGCCATACGCGCCGGCCGGCATACGCGCGCCGAAGCCATGGCTGCAGGCCTGGAACAGGTAGGCATCGCCGGCAGCTTGGAGGGCGCATATAGCTATGCCAAGCGCGGGATCATCAGTCGCTCTCATTTCGCACGCTTCCTGGTTGAACAGGGCCATGCAAAAGATATTTCCGCGGTCTTCAAGAAGTATCTCGTCAAGGGGAAACCCGGTTATTTCGAGCATCGATGGGCCGATCTGGAAGAGGCTATCGGCTGGATCACCGGCAGTGGCGGCGTTGCCGTGCTGGCGCATCCCGGCCGCTACGATATCGGCCGCACCAATATGGCAATACTGCTGGCGGAGTTTCGCGAGCGAGGGGGCGCCGGCATCGAGGTTGTGACCGGCAGCCATACCCCCGAGCAATACCAGCATTTCGCGCGCCTCGCGCACCAGTTTGGGTTTCAGGCTTCATTGGGTTCCGATTATCATGGTCCGGGCCACACCTATATCGACATGGGGCGTCTGCCGGATCTGCCCGCCGGATGCGTGCCGATATGGCGAGATTGGTCCGAAGCCGCTGGAATTCATTGATCGATGGCGCAATTCTTCACGATACATCCCGAAAGCCCGCAGTCGCGGCTGATACGTCAGGCAGTGGAAATTTTTCGTAGCGGAGGGGTCGTGGCTTATCCCACGGATTCCAGCTATGCGCTTGGCTGCATTCTCGGTGAAAAGGATGCGCAGGAGCGTATCCGCGCCATCCGCGGAGTGGACGAGAACCACCATTTCACGCTGGTTTGCCGTAATCTTGCGGAAATTGGCGTATATGCAAAAGTGGACAATAGTCAGTTTCGCCTGCTCAAGGCCAATACGCCGGGAAGTTATACCTTCATTTTGCAGGCCAGCCGCGAAGTACCAAGACGCTTGCAGCATCCGAAACGGAGCACCATCGGGCTGCGCGTGCCGGATCACGCGGTGACGCTGGCGTTATTGGAAGAGTTGAACGAACCGCTGCTCAGCATGACCCTGATGCTGCCGGGCGACGAGGCACCGCTCAGCGAAGCATGGGAAATACGCGAACGACTGGAAAAGCAGGTGGATCTGGTCATCGATGCTGGCGCCTGCGATGTGCTGCCGACCACGGTGATCGACCTCACCGGCGAGGCGCCGCAGCTGGTGCGTCTGGGCAAGGGTGATCCTGCCCGATTCGGATTGGAGTGACATGGAATTAAGCCTGATACAGAAAATTTCGATATACGCATTACCGGTAATCTTTGCGATCACGGTACACGAAGCGGCACACGGCTATGCCGCGCGGTATTTCGGCGACATGACGGCTGCGGCTGCGGGGCGCATTACGCTCAACCCCCTGAAACATATCGACCCTGTAGGTACGGTGCTGGTGCCCCTGTTGAGCATGCTGCTCGGCGGCATCCTGTTCGGCTGGGCCAAGCCTGTGCCGGTCGATTTCAGCCGCCTGCGTCAGCCCAAGCGCGACATGTTGTGGGTGGCTGCTGCTGGACCCGGTTCCAATCTGATCATGGCGCTGTTCTGGGGTGCGATGTACAAGCTTTCGGCGGCGATGCCTGAAGCCATGGTGCTCCCGCTTTCGTTGATGGCGCAGGTTGGCATCATGATCAACATCGTGCTGATGGTACTCAATCTGTTACCGCTGCCACCGCTCGATGGTGGCCGCATTGCCGTCAGTTTGCTGCCGCATCCTTATGCCTGGCAGTTCGCCAAGCTGGAGCGTTATGGATTCATCATACTGATAGTGCTGTTATTTACCGGTATCCTCGGTAAAATCCTGTGGCCGTTCGTGAATGCCGCAATGTCGGCAATCGCATGGTTGTTTTCTTAAAATTGACAAGGCAAATCTGAACCATGGCTGTTGAGCGCGTTTTATCGGGCATGAGGCCCACCGGACACCTGCATCTGGGACACTATCATGGCGTCCTGAAGAACTGGCTTAAACTCCAGCACGAGCAGGAGTGCCTGTTCTTCGTCGCCGACTGGCACGCGCTCACCACGCACTACGACACGCCGCATATCATCGAGGAAAACGTCTGGGAAATGGTCATCGACTGGCTCGCCGCCGGTGTTGACCCCGCCAGCGCCACCATCTTCATCCAGTCGCGCGTGCCGGAGCATGCCGAGCTGCATACGCTGCTGTCGATGATCACACCCCTGGGCTGGCTGGAACGCGTACCGACCTACAAGGACCAGCAGGAAAAACTGTCCAGCAAGGATTTGTCCACTTACGGCTTCCTCGGTTACCCGCTGCTGCAAAGCGCGGACATCCTGATCTACCGCGCCACGCAAGTGCCGGTGGGCGAAGACCAGGTGCCGCACATCGAATTCACGCGTGAAATCGCACGCCGTTTCAACCATATCTACGGCCGCGAGCCGGGTTACGAAGAAAAGGCCGAGGCCGCAGTCAAGAAGCTGGGCGGCAAGCGCGGTGCTTTGTACGAAGAACTGCGGACGCGTTATCAGGAAACCGGCGACGAAGAAGCGCTGCTTTCCGCGCAGGCGATGATCGAAGAACATCAAGGGTTATCACTGGGTGACCGTGAGCGCTTGCTGGGCTATCTGGAAGGCGGCGGCAAGATGATCCTGCTCGAGCCGGAAGCCAAGCTGACGCCGGCCTCTCGCATGCCGGGGCTGGACGGGCAGAAAATGTCCAAGTCTTACAACAACACCATTTCGCTGCGCGAAGACCCGGACGCGATCACCAAGAAAATCCGCACCATGCCGACCGATCCGGCCCGCGTGCGCCGTACCGATCCGGGCGATCCGGCCAAGTGTCCGGTGTTCCAGTTGCACGAAGTGTATTCCGACGAAAACACCCGCGACTGGGTGCAGCAGGGCTGCCGTGGTGCCTCCATCGGCTGCATCGAGTGCAAGCAGCCGGTGATCGACGCCGTGCTGGTCGAGCTGAAGCCGATTCAGGAACGTGCCGCCGAATATGCCGCAGACCCGACATTGGTGAAGAATATCGTGGCTGACGGTTGCGAGCGGGCGCGCAAGCTTGCCAGGGAGACGATGCGCGACGTGCGCGAAGCGATGGGGCTGGGCTACAACTGATGTTGCCGGCCGCCAGTGCTCGCATTCATGGCGAACCCCTGGCGGAACTGCCGCAGGATCTGTACATCCCACCGGACGCGCTGGAAATCTATCTGGAGACTTTTGAAGGCCCGCTCGACCTGCTGCTGTACCTGATCCGCAAGCATAATCTGGATATCCTCGATATTCCGATGGCCGATCTTACGCGGCAGTACATGAATTACATCGAGAAGATGGGTGCGGCCAAGCTGGAGCTAGCCGCGGATTATCTGCTGATGTCGGCGATGCTGATCGAGATCAAGTCGCGCATGCTGCTGCCGAAACCAGCGGAAATCGAGCAGGAAGAAGACCCGCGTGCCGAGCTGGTGCGCCGTCTTCTGGAGTACGAAGCGATCAAACTGGCCGCACAGCGTATCGACGATATGCCGCAAGTGGGGCGCGAAATGCTGGTGGCGCAGGCGTATTACGATCACATTCCGCAACAGCAGTTGCCGGGCGTGACGATGGAGGAATTGTTTTCCGCATGGCAGGACGTACTCAAGCGCGCCAGTCACTTCACGCATCACAAGGTGAGCCGCGAGGAGCTTTCGGTGCGCGAACACATGAGCATGATTCTGCGGAAATTGAACGCCGAACCCTTGCTGGAATTCGTTGCGTTGTTCGATCTGAAGGAAGGCATCCCCAAACTGGTGGTGTGCTTTCTGGCAATTCTGGAACTGGCGCGCGAAGGCCTGGTGCGACTGACGCAACAAGCGGCATTCACCCCGATTTATGTACAGGTAAGCGATGGCCTCCGGTGAGACAACTTCGCCTAGCAACATCCGGCACCTGAAAAACGTGCTGGAAGCGGCGCTGCTGACGAGTCGCGAGCCGTTGTCTCTGGACGAACTGCTGCGCCTGTTCGAAGACCGCATGGATCGTACTACGCTGCGCATGCTGCTGGACGAATTGAGAACCGACTGGCAAGGCCGTACGCTGGAGCTGGCGCAGGTTGCCAGCGGCTGGCGATTCCAGGCACGCGAAGAATACTGGCCGTATCTGGCGCGGCTCAATCCGGAAAGGCCGCAACGCTATTCGCGTGCGGTGCTGGAAACGCTGGCGATCATTGCCTACCGGCAGCCGGTGACGCGCGGGGATATCGAGGAAATCCGGGGCGTCGCGGTGAACCCCAACATCATCCGCACTCTGCAGGAGCGGGGCTGGATAGATGTCGTCGGTCATCGTGAAGTGCCCGGAAGGCCGTCGCTGCTGGCGACGACAAAGACATTTCTGGACGACCTGAATTTGCGTTCGCTGTCGGAGCTGCCACCGCTGGAGCATTTCCCGCAGCATGAAATACCGCTGGATTTATAAAGCAATTAACCGCCAAGGTGCCAAGAACACCAGGCAAAAACAACAAGAAATCATTCGATGTTTCCGTGCAACAGGCCCGGAAGAAGCATAATTAATCAATACCTTATTTCCTTGCCGCTCTTCGCGTCTCGGAGCTGAAAAAAGGTTTAGGAGTTTCAAATGGTAAGACCATTCAAGCAAGCCCCCACTACGCGCCCCGCACGGCCGACCAATCCCGACCAGCCTTCCCAGCGTTTGCACAAGCTGTTGGCATTGGCAGGTCTTGGTTCACGCCGCGATATGGAAGAACTGATCGCCAGCGGCCGCGTTACGGTCAACGGTGAGGTGGCGCAGGTCGGCGCCGGCGTGACGCCCAACGATGTGGTTAAGCTCGACCGGCGTATCCTGCGACTGCCGTTCGAAGCCGAATTGCCGCGCGTGTTGCTTTATCACAAGCCGGAAGGCGAAATCGTCAGCCAGGACGATCCGGAAAAGCGCGCCACCGTATTCGACAAGCTGCCGCGCGTGCGCGGTCGCTGGGTAGCGATCGGCCGGCTCGACATCAACACGTCCGGCTTGCTGATATTTACCACCTCCGGCGACCTTGCCAACCATTTCATGCATCCGCGCTACGAAGTCGAGCGCGAATATGCCGTGCGGCTGATGGGTGAGCTGACCGAGGGCCAGATATTGCAACTGAAGGAAGGTATCGATCTGGAGGATGGTCTCGCGGGGTTCGACAGCATCCAGGACAAGGGTGGCGAAGGTGCCAACCACTGGTATGAAGTCAGCTTGCGCGAAGGCCGCAACCGCGAGGTGCGCCGCATGTTCGAAGCCATCGGCTTGATGGTAAGCCGCCTGATGCGCGTGCGATTCGGGCCGATCAGCCTGCCGTCGCGCCTGAAACGAGGCCAGATGCTCGAACTGCCGCCCAAGGAGGTCGCGGAGCTGATGGAGTGGGCAGGGCTGGAGGTTGCGCGTTCGCAGCAGCGCACGCAAAAAGAACAGGCCAGCCTGGGCAAGACCTTCCGGCCCAAGGAGCGCAAGCCGGAAAGCCGGTCAAAAACGCTCGCCGCGCCGACTGCAAATGCGGCTGACAGGAAAAAGCCGCCCGCCCGCAAGGTGCCCGCCGCGAAACGCCGCGTCACAGGCGAAACTCTGGCTCCGCCAGTTCAGCAAAAACGCAGCGATCGCAATCGCGGCAGGGGTTAATCAGGCTAGTCACCGGGGGTAACGGATGGAGTCGAGCGAGCACCAGCAACCGCCTGAAGTCGATACGCTGCGCCAAGTCATGCTGTGGCCGATACAACTGATCCCGCAGGGCGAGGATCAGCAGATCCAGCATCATTGGGAGTATCTGAAGGCGGCTGCCGGAAGTACGCCATGGAAGGAAATCGACGACGAATTTACCTCCGGTGCTGCCCAGTTCAGCGAGCGCCGCTATCGCGAGTTCGTTACCTTCCTGCCGTTCGCGCAGCGCTTCCTGTATGGCGAAGGCATGCGCAGCGAAGGCGATGCCAGTTGCGGGCGTTCGCCGATCCGCGTCTTTAGCCGTAACGACATCGCCCAGGCTCGCGTCAGCTTCGGCGACGATCCCGAGCCCATCCTGCTGACGGTCGACCATGTCGACCTTTATTTTTTCTATGACATCGACGTGGCGATCCTGGTAGTCGAGGTCATCGGCAAGAAACTGACGCTGACGCAGGCGCTGGATACGATGTTCCGCCTGGGGCGTGCCTATCCCAGCCATTGGGAATCCAACGGACGCGGCGGCCATTGCGCGCGCAAGGTCGAATGGCTGGACAGGCAGGGCGGAGTGCTGGCGACTTCCGATTACGAGCACAAGGAGCTTTACCTGAAGTTCGTGCGGGAGCATCGCGTGCCGCGCGTCGCTTCGCATTGGGAGTTTCTGCTGCAACCGCTGGTGCAGCATTACTCCGATCAGGAGGGGGCGATTCGTTATCGCGAAATCGAGTATCAGCGCATGCCGTTGATGAACTATTTGGCTTTCGACGATGTTTCGCGCCTCACGCGCGCCGATCTCATACGCCTCGGTCTCGTGACGCGTCCCGGTGATTCGCAATCGCTGCCGTATTCCGATGGTTTTTTACGCAATTTCGAAAGCCGCTATTGCTATGACCGCCATTGGGACGAAGGGCAGGAGCAGCATCGGGGCAACAATCGGTTCATCTGCAACGGGCAAAGCTTTACGGTGATCGGCAATGCCGGCGAAAGCTATTTCACCGACAAGGAAACCGGCGTCATCAGCCAGTTCCGCCATCAGTACTTCCTGCTGTTCCTGATTGCCCATTTCCAGAAGGCGGCGCTGCTGATGCTGTCTGACCGCCTGGTGCTGGCGATCAGCCGGCTCGACATCGACGATCCCTTGTCCATCAATGCATTCCGCAAGAGCATCCGCCATACGATGGAAATCTTTTTGCGCTTCACTCAGCGCTACTGGTTCCATGCGGTGTCCGACCAGGCACAGTCGCGCGACCTCTTCGGGATGATGCTGAGTCATCTTGAAACCGGCGAACTTTTCGAACGCATGCGCCGGCGCATTCTGGATATGACGGAATATCTCGACAGCGACCAGTTGAAGCAGCATGCCGAAACCGTTACGCGACTGACCGTGGTGACTGCCTTCGGCCTGATCGGCACCGTCGCGACTGGCATTCTGGGCATGAACCTGTTCGCCGAGGCCGACAGCTCCTCCATGATGAAGCTGACTTATTTCATGGCCGTATTCGTGCCGGTAACGATACTTACGCTGTACACCATCGCCAAATCCAAGCGCTTGTCGGTATTTCTGGATGCGCTATCCAGCGAACAAATGAGCAGGCGCGACAAATGGCGCGCGATGATGGATATCTGGGCACGCAAGAGCGAGATATAAGCTTTTTCCAGCTGGATACGGGCCAGATTTATACAACTTCTTTACGCCAGTAGTGCAACAATTCGTCATGGATTTTTGGTCGATGAGTTAACCAGACAAAACTATGACGGCATATCCCGGCCAACCAAGGTCAACCTCCCGGCGTAACTACTTGCTTGGTGCCATGGCCTGCGTAGCGACCGCACTGATCGCCATGCCTCTCCGGCAATACTTCGACGTGGTCAATATCGTGATGCTGTTCCTGCTCACGGTGTTCCTGGTATCACTTCGGCTGGGGCAGGGGCCGGCGGTACTGGCGGCATTTTTCAGCGTCGCGCTGTTTGATTTCTTTTTTGTTCCTCCACACCTGACTTTCGCCGTTGCCGATGCCCAGTACCTGCTGACGTTTGCCGTGATGCTGGTCGTTGCGCTGATTACCGGGCAGTTGACCGCTGGCTTGAAGCAACAGGCGGAAACCGCCTCCCTTGAAGAGCATCGTACGCGGGCGCTGTACGAAATGGCCAAGGCATTGTCCGGTGCCATGCGCCTCACGCAGGTCGTCGAGATTTCCTGCGAATTTTTGAGGGATGCGGTGCGGGCTGAGGCAGTCCTGCTGATTCCGGATGACACGGGCGAATTGCAGCCGCATGGGACGTGCCGGGTATGGTATGAGCCACATCTGGCCATGGCGGCCTTCGATGATGGACTTCATCCGTTTCCCGAGACGGACGGTGTGCGCTATTACCCGCTCACTGGATCCACACGCATTCGTGGCGTCATGGCGGTTTCACCGCTGGACGGCGCCACTCTAAATGAAAACCATCCCTTGCTGGAGGCGGTGGCCTCGCTGGTCGCGATTGCCATCGAACGGCTACACTACGTCGATGTCGCGCAGCAGGCTCAGGTGCAGATGGCCTCCGAACGGCTGCGCAGTTCCGTGCTTTCCGCCTTGTCGCACGACCTGCGTACGCCACTGACGATACTGGTCGGGCTGGCGGATTCCCTGGCCATGTCCCGGCCGCCACTCGCCGCCAAGCAGAAGGAAACGGCAGAGGCCGTCCTCGACCAGTCTCTGCGCTTGTGCGGGCTGGTCGAGAACCTGCTCGACATGGCTCGCCTGCATGCCGGCGAGGTCAAGCTGCGCCGCGAATGGCAACCGCTGGAAGAAGTGGTGGGTGCCAGCCTCAAACTCCTGGAACGCAGCCTGGTGGAGCATCCGCTACGGGTGGATTTGCCCGCCGATCTGCCGCTGCTCGAATTCGACGCGGTGCTGATCGAACGTGTGCTGTGTAACCTGCTGGAAAACGCCGCCAAATATTCGCCTTTGGGTTCTGCCATCGAAATCGCGGCGCGGCAAAACGGCGCGATGGTGGAAGTGTCTGTCAGCGATCATGGCAGCGGTATCCCGCCGGGGCGGCAGGACCGGATATTTGACATGTTCGTACGCGGCGTGCCCGAATCGCCGACACCTGGCGTGGGGCTGGGGCTGGCGATTTGCCGCGCGATTGTCGAAGCGCATGGCGGAACGATAGTCGTCACCAATCGGACGCCGTCCGGCGCCTGCTTTACGTTCACCTTGCCCGTTGGCAATCCGCCGGTGATCGACGAAGAGGCCTTGCCGCCGGAGGGCGCACCGTGAGCAGTCTCCTGCACCGCATGATCGTGATCGAGGATGAAAAGCAGATTCGCACCTTCGTGCGCGAGGCGCTGGAGCAGGAGGGCTGCCAGGTGTTCGAGGCCGCAACTGCGGCGCAGGGGCTGGTGGAGGCCGGCACGCGCAAGCCCGACCTGGTCATCCTCGATCTTGGCCTGCCGGATCGCGACGGCGTCGAGGTCATCCGCGACCTGCGCGTATGGTCGGCGGTGCCGGTGTTGATCCTCTCCGCGCGCACCAACGAAACCGACAAGATCGAAGCGCTGGACGCAGGCGCGGACGACTACCTGACCAAGCCTTTTGGTATCGGCGAGCTGCTGGCGCGGGTGCGCGCGTTGCTGCGGCGCAAGTCCAGGCTGGCGGAAGACGGCAGCGCAGTGACTGCCTTTGGCGAGGTGTCGGTGGACATGGCGCGGCGCACGGTGACGCGTAACGGCGAGCCGGTACATCTCACCCCCATCGAATACCGCTTGCTGTGCGCGCTGCTGGCAAGCGAGGGTCGCGTGCTGACGCATCGCCAGTTGCTGCGCGACGTATGGGGGCCGACCCATGTGGAGAGCAACCATTACCTGCGCGTGTTCGTCGGCCACCTGCGGCAAAAGCTGGAAGCCGACCCGGCGCAACCCAGGCATTTTCTCACCGAGACTGGTGTGGGCTATCGATTTCAGCCCTGAATCAATTTTCAATATCTAAGGATCATCTCAGTGAGCTCTCAACAAAACAAGGCAGGCACGGCCGCTCTCTCGCTGGCCGCCCTCGGCGTCGTCTATGGCGACATCGGCACCAGTCCGCTTTACGCCATGAAGGAAGTATTCGGCAATGCGCACCATCCCGTGCCGATCACGCCGGACAACGTGCTCGGCATACTTTCCCTGATTTTCTGGTCGCTGATCGTCGTGGTGTCGATCAAGTACGTCGCTTTCGTGATGCGTGCCAGCAACAAGGGCGAGGGCGGCATCATGGCCCTGATGGCACTGGTGTTGCGCGGTGCGAAAGGCAAGCGCTACGCCCCCTGGCTGATGCTGCTGGGTTTGTTCGGTGCCGCCTTGTTTTACGGCGACGGCGTGATCACGCCGGCGATTTCGGTGCTGTCTGCGGTGGAAGGGCTGGAAATCGCCACGCCGCTGCTCAAGCCGTACGTCATTCCGACCACGATACTGGTGTTGGCCGTGCTGTTTGCCTGGCAATACAAGGGCACGGCCAAGGTTGGCGCCCTGTTCGGGCCGGTGATGATTTTGTGGTTTTCCACGCTGGGCCTGCTGGGCATCGTCAACATTGTGCAACAGCCGCACGTGCTGACGGCGCTCAATCCGCTGTATGCCGTTTCATTCATGGCGGCCAACGCGACGCTGGGGTTTCTGGCCCTGGGCGCGGTGTTTCTCGCGCTGACCGGCGCGGAAACGCTCTACGCCGACATGGGCCACTTCGGTCGCAAGCCGGTGCAACTGGCGTGGTTCGGGCTGGTGCTGCCGGCGTTGACGCTCAACTATTTCGGCCAGGGAGCGCTGATTCTGCATGATCCCGCTGCGATCAAGAATCCGTTCTACCTGATGGCGCCGGAATGGGCGCTTTATCCCATGGTGGCGCTGGCGACCTCCGCGACCGTGATTGCCTCGCAGGCGGTGATTTCCGGCGTGTACTCTATCACCCAGCAGGCCATACAGTTGGGCTACTGCCCACGCATGACAGTGCGGCACACCTCGGGCGAGGCCCAAGGCCAGGTGTATATGCCCGGCGTCAACTGGTTGCTGTTCCTCGCCGTGGTTGGACTGGTGCTGGGTTTCGGATCTTCGACCAGCATCGCCTCGGCTTACGGCATCGCGGTGAGCATGACCATGATCATCACCACCATCCTCGCCTTCATCGTCGTACGCAGCCTGTGGCGCTGGCATTGGCTGGCGAGTACGCTGGTGTTGGGCGTTTTTCTGGTCGTCGATATCGCTTTCTTCTCTGCCAATATCATCAAGATTCATGACGGCGGGTGGTTCCCGCTGACGTTCGGTTTCGGCATATTGCTGCTGATGACGACCTGGAAGCGCGGACGCGCCTTGCTGCATGCCCGATTGCTGGCCGAGGCAATGCCGCTGGACGATTTCGTGCGCAATATCGCCGGCTCCAGCGTGCAGACTATTCCCGGCACTGCGGTGTTCATGACCCAGAACCTGAACGCGGTGCCGCATGCCCTGACGCATAGCCTCAAGCACTACAAGGCGTTGCACGAAAAGATCGTACTGCTCAATGTGGCGTCGGTGGACGAGCCCACGGTGCCGGACGAGCGGCGACTGGAAATCGAGAAGATCGACGACCGTTTCTACAAGATCAAGGTGCGCTACGGCTTCATGGATCAGCCCGACCTGCCGCAGGCCTTGGGGTTGTGCGATGCTTCCGTGCTGGTGTTCGACATGATGGATACCTCGTTCTTCCTGGGCCGGGAAACGCTGATTCCGCGTATCGGTTCGGAGATGCCGCTGTGGCGCGAAAAACTGTTCGTGGCGATGTTCCGCAATGCCGGCAGTGCCGCCACCTACTTCAAGCTGCCGCCGAATCGCGTGGTGGAGCTGGGGGCGCAGGTGGTGATGTAGCGAGCGAGATCAGGTCAGCTGTTCGCGCGTGAGCAGGAACACGAACTCGTCGCCGCCGCTGACTTCCAGCCAGGTGAAGGGCAGGTGAGGGTAGGCGGCTTCGAGCACGTCGCGGTTGTGGCCGATTTCGACGACCAGCAGGCCGCCTGGGTGCAGGTGCTGCGCGGCGTGCTCGATCAGGGTGTGCGTGTGTTCCAGGCCGTCTTCGCCGCTGGCAAGGGCTAAGCCGGGTTCCTGGCGATACTCCTGCGGCAACGCTTCCATCGATGGCGCGTCGACGTACGGCGGGTTGCTGAGGATGATGTCGTATTGCCGGCCCGCGAGTGCGGTCAGCATGTCGGACTTGATCGGATTGACCTGGTTTTCCAGCCCGTAGTCGGCCACGTTGCGACGTGCCACGGCCAGCGCATTATCCGAGATATCCACCGCATCCACTTCGGCGTTAGGGAAGGCGTGTGCCGCCAGGATTGCGAGGCAGCCGCTGCCGGTGCAAATGTCGGCGACGGCAGTGATTTCTTCCGGGTTTTCCACCCATGGCGTCAGTTGCTCGCGCAGCAGTTCGGCGATGAAGGAGCGCGGTACGATGACGCGCTCGTCTACATAGAACTTGAACTCGCCCAGCCATGCTTCGCGCACTAGATAGGCGGTCGGAACACGCTCGACGACGCGGCGCTCGATCAGTTGCGCGAGCTTGCGGCGCTCGGCTTCGGTAATCACCGCGTCAAAAAAGTTTTCCAGCGTATCGTGCGGTAAATGCAAGGCTGCCATGATCAGCCAAACCGCTTCGTCGTAGCTGTTTTGCGTGCCGTGGCCGAAGAAAATGCCGCCTTCCTCGAAGCGCGATACGGCGTAGCGCAGCCAGTCACGAATGGTGTGCAGCTGGTGCGCCGCTTCAAGCGGGTTGGTACTCATTGATCTTGATCTCCGTTGTTTTTGTCGCTACCGCTAGCGGCCCAGACCAGCGCCCAGATGAGGCCGCCAGCTATGAGGAAAATCAGCAGGAATTCCATGCGGAAGCTTAAGCGCCGTTAAGCAGCAGCTTTTCCATGGTGATGCGGTAGGTGTCCTTGAGCGGCTCGATGTCCGCCACGCCCACGCATTCGTTGAGCTTGTGGATGGTGGCGTTGAGCGGGCCGAATTCGATAACTTGCGGACAGATGTCGGCGATGAAGCGCCCGTCCGAGGTGCCGCCGCTGGTGGACAGTTCGGGTGTGATGCCGTAGGCCTGTTCGATGGCACCGCTAATGGCCTCCACCAAGGTTCCCTTGGGGGTTTGATACGGCTTGCCGGAGAGTTCCCATTCCAGGTCATATTCCACGCCGTGCTTGTCGAGGATGGCGTGTACCTTGCTCTTGAGGCCATCGACAGTGCTGGCGGTGGAGAAGCGGAAATTGAACAGGATTTCGACTTCGCCCGGCACCACGTTGGTCGCACCGGTGCCACCGTTCATGTTGGAAATCTGCCAGGAAGTCGGCGGGAAGTATTCGTTGCCTTCGTCCCATACGGTCTTAGCCAGTTCGGCGATGGCCGGCGACACCATGTGGATCGGGTTCTTCACCAGATGCGGGTAGGCAATGTGGCCCTGGATACCCTTGGCGACCAGCTTGCCGGAAAGCGATCCGCGGCGGCCGTTCTTGATCATGTCGCCAACCTGCTTGTTGGAGGTCGGCTCGCCGACGATGCAATAGTCGATCAATTCATTGCGCGCCTGCAGCGCCTCGACGACTTTCACCGTGCCGTCCACGGCAATGCCTTCCTCGTCCGAAGTAATCAGCAGGCCGATGGAACCGTCATGATCGGGATGCGCTGCAACGAATTCCTCGATGGACGTGATGAAAGCCGCGAGCGAGGTTTTCATGTCCGCTGCGCCGCGTGCGTACAACATGCCGTCGCGGATCGTTGGAACAAAAGGGTCGCTATGCCATTGGTCGAGCGGACCGGTAGGCACCACGTCGGTATGGCCGGCGAATACCAGCAGCGGGCCTTCCGTGCCGCGGCGCGCCCACAAGTTGTCTACTTCGCCGAAGCGCATGCGTTCGATTTTGAAGTCGAGCTTTTCCAGGCGGGCGATCATCAGCTCCTGGCAGCCGGCGTCTTCCGGGGTGTTCGAGCGGCGGGATAGCAGGTCGATGGCGAGTTGCAGGGTGGGAGTCATAGCAATACGAAATACGGTAAAAACCTAAGGATACCACCCGAGCAGGGTAAGACGAAATGCGGAAGAGTCGCAGTGCGGGCGCTCTGGCCTGTAATCCAGCTTGCCCCGAGCTGCTCGGCCATGCTCGCGGCGGGCCTGTCGAAGGGGTCGACAGGCCCGGCCCGGACGGTATTGCTAAAGAGAACTAAGTTTTCTGATATTCGGTGAAACTGTGTGCCGTCGTGGAGGCCACGACCGGTTTCTTGCCGATGGCCGATTCGGTGTGCTGCGCCACGTCCTGCCAAAGTTTGAGACAGGATTCGATGGCGTCAGTCGCTGCCTTGAAGAATTGCTCAGGCGAAATATTCACTTCGTCGACCTGGATGAATTCCTTTTCCAGCAGGTCGAGCAGGGCTTCCACCTTCTCGGTGGCGGCGCTGCCGTTATTGCCGGGAATGTGCATATTCTCGCGGCATTCGCGGATATGGCTTTCCAGGAAAGAGAGGCGAATGCGCCCGACCGCACCGACCTGGCCTTTGGCTGCATAGCCGGAACCCAGCGCGCGCGCCTGGCCGATGCTTTCCATCAACAGTGGCAAGCGCAGCAGCAGCAGGTTGGACAGCATCGCCAGTGGCGTGCCTTCGTTGTCCATCAGGCCGAGGTGTTCGCCCATATCGCCGATCAGGTGGATGGTGTTGCGTACCAGCTCGGTATGTCGCGCAAAACTCTGTTCGGCGGTCATTCGCTGGAGATCGTTGACGATGGCTTCAAAGCTGGAGGTAATGCTCTCCAGCGTGCGGCGGTCTGGCGCCAGTTCGGGTGATTCGTCGATCAGCGTTTTCATGCGCGAGAGTATGGCGCGCGCTTCGGCCTGTTTGTTGATAAGGCCGGTACGGAAACTATCGTTGCCATTCAGCAGGCCGGCCGACATGCCGCGGTGTTGCTGAAGGGTCGTCATTAACGAGACGCCGGTTTGCAATGCCTTGATGCCGTGCAGGCGACGCAGCAGTTTGTGATGTTTTTTATGTTTTTCTGCAAAGTACAGAGCGGCATAGAGCAGAGCGAGGCAGGAAAGGGTAATGGCGAGGGTTAACATGGATTAGGGCGTGCTCACACTAATTTCGCGTCTGCGACGGGGGCAGTTTGGGATGCCATCCACGAAGCAAGACGCGCAGAATTGCAAGCCACTTCAAGCGGCTTGCGACAAAGGAGGGCGCCCAAACCGCCCCCGTCCCGAAGGGTTGCCAAGCTAACGCGCGTCTGCGGCGTTGCGAAGCTTGCGAATGGATAGGCCATTCGCCGCGCTCCGCGTCTTGCATCCATCGCATTAGCTTGACAACGCAGGCGTGAAATTAGTATGAACACGCCCTAAATCCTGAAGCGTTGAACGGACGTGCGCAGATTGGAAGCGAGCGTTTCCAGATGGCCGGCGACGGCGGCGGCTTCGTCGCTGGCGGCATTGTTTTCCGCGGCGCGTTTGGCGATTTCTTCCATGCTGGAAACGGCCTGGCGGCTCGCGGCTGTCTGTATTTTGGTCGCTTCGGCGATGGCGCGCACGCGGTCCATGGTCAGGTGTCCGCCTTCGCGTATGCTACCCAGCGCTTCGCCTGCACGGTGGGCCAGGATGACGCCTTGTTCCGCCTGGGCGCGGCCTTCCTGCATGCCATGCACGGTGCCGTCGATTTGTTGCAGGATGCCATCGATCATGCCGCTGATCTTTACGGTGGCGCTGGTGGTGCGTTCCGCCAGCTTGCGTACCTCATCCGCTACCACTGCGAATCCTCGGCCCTGCTCGCCGGCACGTGCCGCTTCAATCGCAGCATTCAATGCCAGCAGGTTCGTCTGATCGGCAATTTCGCGAATCACATTGACGATGTTGCCGATCTCGTCGGAGTTTTCGCCCATCGACAGCACAAGTGCTTCCAGCTTGACCATGGAGGCGCGGATGCGCTCCATTTCGTTGCCGGCTTCATCGACGACTTCCGTACCGCTTTCGGCAAGATGCTCCGATTT
>DATHWE010000111.1:0-4297 GCA_035460905.1 Methylophilaceae bacterium
TGGCACGGCTTCCTTGCCGTCGCCAATGGTCTGGTCGATTTTCATGAGGTCGTTCACGGTCTTGGGCATGGTAGTCATGGCAGATTTTTCCTTGGGTTGATGGTGGGCGTCGACGGCTACGGCGCCGACCGCGAACAGGGCCAGCAATGCAGCCCCTGCATACAAAGTAGTTTTCTTCATGGGAACCTCTAACGAAATTCAGAACGCAACATGATACCGCAAGAGCCGCGCCAAGGCTTTACCCCAACTTGCATTTTGAAAAGGATACTGGGATGCTTGCGGCTCATTACTGCATCCCGCTTATTCGACAGAATCCAGCTTGTTACCCATGCCCCTGTTTGCCGGAACCCGCCAGCTATCCATCCACGATGGAACGCAGGATATCCATTTTCCCGTGCTCGTCGTGTACCCAACAGCATCCTCCGCCGCACCCACACCTTTCGGGCCGTATCTGCTTGAGGTCAGCCCGGATGCGCCCATCGCCGAAGGCCGTTTTCCCTTGGTTGTGATATCGCACGGCAGCGGCGGCTCACATCTCCTCTATCGCACTATCGCGCTGCACCTCGCAAGGCATGGTTATGTGGTTGCCTTGCCCGAGCATCACCGCAACAACCGTCTCGATAACTCGCTGTATGGAACCGTGGACAACCTGGTCAATCGCCCGCACCACGTCCGGCTGGTGCTGAATGCCATTGCAGCGGATCCATTGTTTGGACCGAAGGTGGATTCGGATAATGCAGCAGTGATCGGACACTCGATGGGCGGCTATACCGCACTGGCGATTGCCGGAGGCAAACCCTGGTCGAAAGAAGGCTTGCCGGTAGAGATCACACCGGATCCACGAGTACGCGCCCTCGTCCTGCTCGCGCCGGCGACCGCGTGGTTCAAGCCGGAGGACTCATTGAAGCAGGTCACATTGCCCATCCTGATGCTGATCGGCGAGCACGACGACATCACCCCGCAATGGCATGCCGACCTTGTGCTGGACCAGGTGCCGGATCGAACACGTGTCATTTGTCGCGTGATCGAGAATGCAGGCCATTTTTCGTTCCTGAGCCCTTTTCCGCCAAAACTGCTGGCGTCTGGATTACCGCCAGCCTTGGACCCGGAGGGTTTCGACCGCGAGGCATTTCATGAACATATGCCGGAAGAAATCAGGCGCTTTCTCGACCAGCATCTGAAACCGCTCGAATAATCGCTTACTCCCGACGATACAGCCATTCCAGCAAGGCATCCTGCGCCGGCTTGCTGGCCGAGGCGCGAGGGTGGTTGATCATGATGACGACCACCCAGCGCCGCCCTTTGGCATCCAGCAGATATCCCGCAACGGCACGCACCTCGTCCAGCGACCCGCTTTTGAGATGCGCTCGACCCGCCAGCGCACTTGATTGCGTACGCCGTTTGAGCGTACCGTCCACGGCAATGACGGGAAGCGAGGACATCAGTTCCGGCATGAATGGGCTTGCGTAAGCCTGCATCAACAACTCACCCAGGTGGCGCGCGCTGATGCGCTCCACACGTGAAAGGCCGGCACCGTTTTCAATCATCAGTTCGGGAAACGACATAGCATTTGCAGCCAGCCAGGCGCGCATGACATCGGCACCTTTTGCCGCACTGCCGGGCTCACCGCCGCGTTCGGCACCGAGCGTAATGAGCAACTGGCGGGCCATCAGATTGTTGCTGTATTTATTGATCTGGCGAATCACGTCGGCCAAGGACGGCGAGGATACCTGTACAAGAGATACCGCATTGGTCGGCACCACACCCTCTCGCAGCTTGCCCTGGAAAATCCCCCCCTGCTCCTGCCAAAGCTTGCTGAACAGCTGAAAGATATAGTCAGGATGGCCGGGCAGGCTGAGATCCAGCCTTTTCTCGGCGCACGCAGCGGCATAGCTGCCATTGAAGGATACGATCAGGTTTCCGCCCTCTTCCCGCACCTCGTAACCCAGCTGGTCATTCCAGTCGCCGCAGGCTCCGCTGCGCAGCTTCAGGCGGTTAACGACCTTGAGTCGCGGCGATTCCGGGTCAGCTACGATAGCAACATTATTACCCTCGGGGTGGAAGATAAAACCGGTGGCCTTGAAATTCACTAGCAGCGCATCAGGGCCGGCATTGTAGGGGCGATATGGGTCGTTATCGAAGGCTCCGGGATCAAACGCCATCGCCTCAAAATAACTGCGATCCAGCACCAGGTCGCCGCGAATCTCGCGCACGCCCTCGAGACGCAGTGCATGGAGCAGGCTCCAGAATCTTTCCAGTGTCAGCGCCGGATCGCCGTAGCCCTTCAGGATCAGGTCACCATTCAGTACACCATCCTTGGGAGGCGCGGATGCATAAACCTCGGTGCGCCAGGTGTAAGCCGGACCGAGCAATTCAAGCCCGGCATAAGTAGTCAGCAGTTTCATCACCGAGGCCGGGTTTCTAGGCAACTCGTCGCGCACTGCAAGCACGGGCACATCCGCGTCTACATGACGGGCGTAAACAGAGACTGCTTCCTCGGGAATACCAGCGGATTTCAGGGCCTGCGCAACGGAGTCCGGCAATGCCGCATGCCCGGACAATGGGAGCAGGAACAACAGGATGGCGAGGAAGAAGGCCGGAATTTTCATCGAAACATTAAAACATGCAATTGGCTACAGGCAAACCGCTGCAATCACAGCACCGCCTATCAGAAAAAGGTCAACGCTCATCGGCGGCCTTTTGACCTGATATTGAGATCAACCTATTGTTGAAACGTATCTGTAAAGGGCAAACCCGACCGAAAGGCGGGGACGCAAAATCACCAGTCTAAGGGATCGTTCCTATGACCGCGGGATCGCCGGATGCGACGCTCTATCTCCTGGCTCGCTACCTGAATGTTGCCAGCGTCCTCTTCGCGTCGTGGTTTGCCCTTTCTTTTTATCCGGGAGCAGACCGATGACCGCACTCAATGGATTCAGCAAACTCCTCACCAGCTTGTTGATGCTCGGCGCGTTCATTCTTGCCATCGTCATTACTGCTTACCAGATATTTTCGCCGGAAGGTCATTTCTTCCTCTGGCTTCAGGAAGTATGGGAAACCAGCCCGCTATTGATCGTCACCATGGGCATATTCATGCTGCTGGGAAAACGCTGGATAGATTGATACAGCCACGTCCCGGAGTTCCACCAACCCTTCTTTCATCGGCGTAAGCCGGGCTCAGCGGGCTGATTTAAGCATCTTGTGCAGCAGGGCATGGGTCTGCTGTGCCAGCCAATCGATCTCGTCGTCGGCAATCACATACGGCGGCATGAAGTAAACCGTATTACCGATAGGCCGCAGCAACAAGCCTAGCGCCAGCGCCTCCTGGTAAAAATCGCGTGCAAACTTCGGCGAGTCGGTCAGCACGTCGAATGCCCAGATCATGCCGGTGTTACGCAAGTGGCGGATGGGCAGCTCTTGCAAGGGTTCCAGCGCGCGATTCATGCGAGCCTGTTTCGCGCGATTACTCTCCAGCACACGATCCTCATCGAAAATCTTCAGCGTTGCCAGCGCCGCGCGGCATGCCAGCGCATTGCCCGTGTAGCTGTGGGAATGCAGGAATCCGCGCGTCACGGCATCGTCGTAGAAGGCGGCATAAACTTCCTCGGTGGTCAGCACGGCCGAAAGCGGCAGGTAGCCGCCGGTAATGCCCTTGGAAAGACAGATGAAATCGGGTTTGATGCCGGCCTGCTCGCAGGCGAACATGGTGCCGGTGCGGCCGAAGCCGACAGCGATTTCGTCAGCGATCAGATGCACTTCATAGCGGTCGCAGATTGCACGCGCCTCTTTCAGATACGCCGGATGGTACATCGCCATGCCGGCAGCGCCCTGCACCAGCGGTTCCAGGATGACCGCGGCGATTTCGGCGTGATTCCCGGCCAGGTAATAATCCAGCGCCTCGGCGCAACGCAGCGCGTAATCCTCGGCGGATTCGCCATCCTCCGCCAGCCGCCAGTCGGGGCTGGGCATCTGCACGCTTTGCCGCAGCAGAGGCGCATAGGTATCCTTGAATAACGCAACATCGGTGACCGACAGCGCACCGACGGTTTCGCCGTGGTAGCTGTTGTCCAGGCTGACGAAGCAGGACTTCTGCGGCTTGCCGGTGTTGCGCCAGTAATGGAAACTCATTTTCAGCGCAATTTCCGTCGCGGAAGCGCCGTCGGAACCGTAAAACGCATGCCCCAGGCCGGTGAGCTTGCCCAGTTTTTCGGAAAGCTCGACCACCGGTTCGTGCGTAAACCCGGCCAGCATCACGTGCTCCAGCTTTTCCAGCTGATCGCGCAGCGCAGCATTGATG
>DATHWE010000112.1:0-12552 GCA_035460905.1 Methylophilaceae bacterium
TACCGCGCGGCGTTTGCGTAGCCAGTTCCAGGCGCTGGTGCCGGTGCGCACCTGGTTGAAGGCGCAGCAGGAGGGCGATGACATCGACCTCGATCAGTGGGTACGGCAGGAGGCCGACCGCATGCTCGGCGGACAGGTGGCACAGCGCGGACTGTATCGTGCCCAGGTCAATCGCGAGCGCGACCTGGCCTGCCTGTTGCTGGCCGATCTGTCGCTGTCTACCGATGCCTATGCTTCCGACCACGCACGCGTGATCGATGTTATTCGCGACAGCCTGTTCCTGTTTTCCGAAGCCTTGTCCGCAACCGGGGATCGTTTTGCGCTGCACGGGTTTTCCTCGCTGAAGCGCGGCCATGTGCGTTTCCACCATCTCAAAGGATTCGACGAGCGCTATGACGGTGAAGTACGCGGCCGCATTGCGGCGATCAAGCCCGGCTACTACACGCGCATGGGTGCCGCGATCCGGCATGCCAGCGCGATCATGGCGAAACAGAAAAACCAGGAACGCCTGCTACTGCTGCTGACCGACGGCAAGCCCAACGATCTGGACCAGTATGAAGGGCGCTATGGCATCGAAGATACGCGGGTGGCGCTGGTGGAAGCGCGCAAAATGGGCCTGCGGCCGTTCTGCGTAACGATAGACCGCGAGGCCAACGATTACCTGCCGCACCTGTTCGGTATCGGCGGCTATGCGGTCATCCGCGATCCGGAGGAATTGCCGCGGGAGCTGCCATTGCTCTATGCGCAAATGACGCGCTAGGCGGATTCATCGGGGTTTTTGCTGCTGGCGATCCTGCTTTCCTGTTGCAGCGCGCGCGGAAACAGTACGTGATCTTCCCAGTACATATGTTCGACAAGGTCGGCGTCGATGCCCGCCAGCGAAGCGTAGAGCAGGAATGTTTGCGGACTGCTGTCCGCGGCGGGCTTGTATTGATCGGTCAGCTCGCGCAGGGTTTCCAGCAGGCTGACCATGGTGATGTGTTCCATCCGCATCATGCGGATAGGGTTGGCAACGGTGCCGAAGCAGGACGCAGACAGGTTATCGGCCGGGCCATCCAGTGCCGTGATGTAGGGGAAAAGGATGTCCTCTTCTTTCTGCAGGTGCGATTCCAGGTCGGCTTTCAGCAAGCCGAAGCATTGTCGCATGGCGTCGAGCTGGGGCAGCGGCACCAACTCCGGTTCCTGCATCATCCCGCTGATCCGGACAAGTTCGGAGCGGGTGAACGTGTGATGCGTTTCCTCGATAAGGTCGATCAATTCCCCCAGGCTGGTCTGCTCGGTAATTTGCTGTGCGATTTTCATGGCCACTTGCCCGGAGCGCTCTCCGGCCTCTTTTCGCGATGTGATGGCGAACGTTACCTGCGCAAGCGCGCCATGTCTTTGATGCAGATCAAGACCCGTGAAACTGGCCGGACTAGCCTGAGGTACCGTATTCGCGCAGGCCTATCAGGTCGATGATGGTGATTTCCTTGCCGTTCACTTCGATCAGCCCTTGCTGCTGCAATTTCAGCATGGTGCGCGAAAGAGTCTCAGGAGTGAGGTTCAGCAGCGATGCGATCATCGTTTTGCTGGCGGGCAGGGTGACGCGGCCGGTAGCGTTTGTACCGGCACTGATCTGCAATAAATAACCGATCAGCCGCTGGGTGGAGGTGAGCAGCGCAACCGATTCGATATCCTGCACCAATTGCCGGTTGCGCACCGAAAGGCCGGCCAGCATCTTGCGCGATACCGTCATGTCGCGCTCGAGCAGGTTGAAAATCACCTGCTTGGGAATCAGCAGCAACTGCGAGTCCGTGGTCGCCTGGGCGTAAATGGGGAAGGCTGCCTGGTCGAGGAAGATGATCGCCTCGCCGAAGCTTTCACCCGGTCCAATGATACCGATGACTTTTTCGGTGCCTTGCGGCGAGTTGACGGCCAGTTTGACCTGGCCTGTAATCAGCATGAACAGGCCATGCGCGGTATCGCCGCGATTGAAGACTATGCCGCCGCGAGGAATGGTCTGGTGCTGCGTTTCGTTGGCTACATAGGCCAACTGCTCGGTATCGAGCGCGCTGAAAAGGTGAAATCTTGGCAGTAGCTGGATGATGTTGAGCTGGCCCACGCGCACTTCCTCCCCGAATGAACTATCGACTCATGATGCACCGGTTTGATTCAACCGGGGTCATTATGTTATCGTAGATGTATTATTTTTACATCTTAATTGCTGCCCATAAAAATCCCAAGGAAAATTTATGGCTGCATCCGGAATCCCACTGTTCCTGTTATGAAACTCAAAGAAATATTCCCCTCCTTCAAAAGGGAGCAGGTTGCGCTTACGCTGACTCGAGAAAAGATATTTTCGGTATTGGGCGCGTTCGTCGCCATTCTTGCGCTGATGGCAGAGATCCATTTCGCCTCGTCTAGCATTCCGCTGAAGATGCTGGTGCTGGCCTCGATGGGCGCCTCGACCTGCCTGGTTTTTGCCGTATCGCACAGCCCGATGGCACAGCCCTGGCCGATTTTCGGCGGGCATCTCCTGGCGGCGAGTGTGGGTGTGGCCTGCGCGCAGTGGATACCTGATCCTGCCATTGCCGTGGCGACAGCGGTGGCGCTGGCGATTGCCGGCATGTATTTTCTGCGCTGCCTGCATCCGCCCAGTGCCGGCACCGCGATGATCGCCATTCTCGGCGGGCCGGCCGTTCATGAGCTGGGATGGCAGTTCTGCTATGTGGTCGCAATCAATGCGGGTACCATCCTGCTGCTGGCACTGCTGATCAACAACCTCATTACCGGCCGGCGATATCCGCTGCGCCATACGCACCACCCGCATCATCAGCAGTTCATGCAGACCGCGCATAAGCCTTATCCGGAATTGAACGAAGAGGATTTCGGCTGGGCGCTGGGCAGGATGGATGGCGTGATCGATGTCAGCAGGGAAGACCTGGTCGACCTTTACGAATTTGCCGTCGAACATGCGCAGCAGCATCGCGCAACCCCGCATACCGGAGGAAAACCGCAATGAAACGGAATACCTGGATGACGTTCAGCGCCGCGCCCCATCGCATGTTCTTTTTTGGCGGGGTGCTGCAATCGGTTCTGGTGATGGCCTGGTGGCTGGTCGATCTCGCCGGGCGTTACGGCGGGCTCTATGCTCCCATCGTGTGGAGCGTGGCACCGCCCGACGCGCATGCCTTCCTGATGTTGTACGGTCTATTTCCTTTTCTGATTTTCGGCTTCCTGATGACGACCTACCCGCGCTGGATGAATGGCGAAGAGGTGGAGCGGCGCTATTACGTTCCCGGATTCCTGCTGATGTTTGTCGGCATATTGATGTTGTATGCCGGGCTGGTGTGGGGATGGCTGCTGTCGTTATCCGCGCTGCTGTTTCTGGCAGGATGGGGCGTTGCGCTGGCCGGTTTGCTGCGCGTCTATTTCAAGGCGCAGCACCCCGACAAACGACATGCGCGCATCACCAGCATCATGCTGGCAATCGGCTGGCTGCTGGCGGCGGGCTGGTTTATCGGCCAGCTCGGCGGGTTTGCCTTGCCAATCGCACTGGCGAAAAGCGGCGGTGTATGGCTGTTCTTGTTTCCGATATTTTTCGCGATCAGCCATCGCATGATTCCGTTTTTTTCCGCCAATGTGATACCCGATTATCACATCGTGCGCCCCAACTGGGCGCTGATGCTGATGCCCACCGCCGCGCTGCTGCACATGATATTCGAGGTTGCCGGACTGGCCGCCTGGTTATGGCTGCCCGATCTGGCCATGGCGGCCGCCGCGTTTTACATGAGTTGGGCATGGCGACTGCGCGCCAGCCTCGTACAGCCTTTGCTGGCAATGCTGCACATCGGTTTTGCGTGGCTGGGTATCGCGCTGCTGCTTTACAGCGCACAGAGTCTGGCGCTGCTGGCCGGTTACGTCATCTTCGCCAAGGTGCCGTTGCACGCGTTGGTCATCGGCTATTTCTCGTCCATGGTACTGGGGATGATCAGCCGGGTAACGCTGGGCCATTCGGGGCGCCCGCTGGTGGCCGATGGACTTACCTGGGGGATTTATCTGGCATTCCAGGGGGTGGTGGTTGTGCGCATCATCGCCGATATGCCGGGCATGGAGTTCGTCGCGCGCAGCCATTTGTATCTATGCGCTGCGGCCGTCTGGCTGTCCTGCTTCGGCATCTGGGCTTATCGCAATCTTCCCCTCTATATCAAGCCGCGCGCCGATGGGAATCCGGGTTAGTTCGGGGTTTCGAGCAAACGGTCGATAGCCGCCAAAAGCGCCGGATCATCCGGCGCGATCATGCTGGAAAAACTTTGCACTTCACTGCCGTTGCGGGCGATCAGGTATTTGTGAAAATTCCATTTCGGCCAGTCGCCCGTCGTTTCACCCAGCATTTTATGAAACGGATTGGCCTGACCTTCGGTGACGGTGGTCTTGCCGAACATCGGAAAATCGACATGGTAGAAGCTGCTGCAGAATTCGGCGATCTGTTGTTCGCTACCCGGCTCCTGCGCGCCGAATTCGTTGGACGGAAAGCCGAGCACGACCAGTCCCCGCTCCTTGTATCCGGCGTATAGCTGCTGCAATCCGGCATATTGCGGCGTCAGCCCACAATAGCTGGCGGTGTTGGCAATCAACAGCACCTTGCCCGCATATTGGCTCAAGTCCTGGGGCGTACCATCGTCAAGGCGCGGAAACGTGTGTTGCAGCAGTGATGGCAGGGTGCCCATCATTTGCTCCGTCCATCATAGGGCACGATTTTCAGCCCGGACAAATCGACATCGTCCAGGCAGCGCGCGTTGATCGCCGCCATTGCTTCGCCACCCGGGCCGGTACCTTCGGCGAAGGGCGCGCAGCCGCAAGTCGGGCAGAAATGATGCTGGATGATGTGCTTGTTGAAAGTGTAGGTAGCGAGATTTTCTTCCGGCGTCAGCAGGCGCATGCTGGCGCGCGGCACGAACCACAGCAGAGAGCCCTTCTTGCTGCAGATCGAACAATTGCATTGCACGGCCTGGTCGAGTTCGCCTTCGGCTTCGATGGCAATTTTGCCGCAGTGACAGCTGCCTTTGTAGATCATGGCTATCCCTTTAATACCTGATTGAAAAGGGGATTTTTCAATTCAGAAAGATGAACTTGTGTTCTTGAATTATTGCAAAAGAAGCCTATCATTAAAACACGCAGGAACATTTTATACCCGCGTTTCTCTATCACTGCCCCGACAGAAAGTACGATCCCAAACGCCATTTTCGCCAACCTCATACGGAGGAATTCCTATGATGAATACCATCGTCGTCGTCGCCAACGGTTCACGTGCCCGTTTTTTCAGCTTGCGTGAGGCCGACACTCCCGAATACGAATCCAGTCCGCGCATGGTCGAACATGAAACCCTGACCAATCCCGAACAGGAGGCCGCAGGCAAGGAGCTGTGGTCGGATGGCAGGAGCGGCAGCAATCGCAGCAGCGGAGGCGGGGGGGTACATCGCTACGACGATCACCGCAATCAGCACCGTGCCGAATACGAGCGTCGCTTTGTGCAATCGGTCGTCGGCGAAACACATAATCTCGCACGCAACGAAGGTGCCGTCCGCGTGGTGGTGACTGCGGATAATCGCATGCTCGGCATGCTGCGCGACGAATTGCACCGCAACAATGGCTTCGAACTCAAGGAAGTCGCCAAGGATTACAGCAAATATTCCGTGCACGACCTGCACGAGCAACTGGCAGCCATGGATCTGATTCCGGCGCGACGCAAGCCCGGGTTCCAGTAAACCTGTCGTATGCACCCCGACCCCGGCGGCCCCGAGAAGGCCGCCTTTTCCAGAGCACGCCGCGCCATGGTCGCCGAGGTGGAGGCCATGGCCGAGGAGCTTAATTCGGCACCGGATGGAACACCGGCAATATCTTCTGGAGTGCTCGATGCGCTGGGCCGTGTCCCGCGCCATCGCTTCGTACCCGAGGTCGAGCAGGATTTCGCCTATCTGAATCGCCCGCTTTCCATCGGTTACGGACAAACGATTTCCCAGCCGTATATCGTCGCTTTCATGACCGAACTGCTCAAGCTCAAACCCTGCAGCCGCGTGCTGGAAATCGGTACCGGCTGCGGCTATCAGACGGCTGTGCTCGCCGAGACCGGGGCGGAAGTGTATTCCATCGAAATCGTGGAACCGCTTGCCAGCCAGGCTGCCGAAATTTTGCAGGCCTTAGGGTATCGCCATGTGCACGTGCGGCAAGGCGACGGTTATCATGGCTGGGTCGAGCATGCGCCCTACGACGGTATCATCGTCACTGCCGGAGCCAGCCATGTGCCGCAGCCGTTGCTGGACCAGCTGAAGCCGGGCGGTCGCATGATCATCCCCTTGGGGCAGGCGTATGCCACGCAGGAGTTGCTGCTGATTATCAAGGATGAACAAGGCGCCGTGCATCGGCATGAAGTGTTGCCGGTCAGGTTCGTACCGCTGACCGGCGAGCACTGACAACGGATTCATCATTCATCCATCGCCGGATGACGAATCTCTTCAATAAGCTGCCGTTGCAATCTGCTTGATGAACCGAGGCTGCTCGATTTCGTTCACAAAGGCATCGGCATAATCAGGATAGGAAATCTGACTGCGCCCATTGGAGGTAATCAGCGTTGTGATGCCGGTACGGAAGCTTCCGCGTTTCTCACCCGGCCCGATTTCCGCCGCAGGCGAAAAGAATGTCCACTCCAGATCGTCCGCCGCCTTGAAAACTGCCAACGCCTCGCGATGGGCCAATGCATAGGGCTTGTAGGGTGCCGGAAAATCGGGCGTATCCACCAGCTGCAATCCCGGCGCGACCTCCAGGCTGCCGGCGCCACCAACGACAACAATACGCTGGACTTCGGCCGCACGTGCGGCGGCAACCAGGGTATGGGTGACGTCGATAATGGAATCGATGTTCGAATTGCCGGGACCGTAAGCGCTGGCCAGCACGTCATGGCCGCGGATTGTTTCGATCAGTGCGGCCTGATCTTCCAGGCTGGTGACGACGGTTTGAACTCCGTTCAATTCCGGCGGTAGCGGTTTTGCCTCTCGCACAACGGCCGTTAGGGTATGGCCGCGTCGGACGGCCTCCTGGGCGATATGACGGCCAATATTTCCGGTAGCTCCAATCAATGCGATCTTCATGGTGTTTCTCCTTTTTTAAAAAAGTAACAATAGATGTTACATATTGTGGCAAAAAAAATCAGTGAGGGCTTTGCGCAGCGTTCAGTTGATCCAGAACATCTTGCAAGGTCATCGCTTCGATGACGTTTTCCATGGCCAGTTGCGCCTGCTCGAAAATCCCGCCCAATATCGAAGTGATATTGCGACCCACCGGGCAGGCCGGGTTGGGGCTGTTGCGGTGCAGGCTCAGTACGCCAGGTTCTTCGACAGCGCGATATAAATCCAGCAGATTGATCCGGCTTGCCGGAAGCGCCAGCGTGGTACCGCCGGAAGCGCCCAGGGTCGAATGGGTAAAACCGGCTTTGTTCAAAAGCGCAAGGATGCGCCGGATCACCACAGGGTTGGTGTTGACGCTGCCGGCGATATACGCCGAAGGTACAGGCCTCGCTTCGAGCGCAAGCAGGGCCAGCACATGCACGCTGACGGCGAATCGACTGCTGCTGTTCATTGCGATGTCCACATAATGTAACAATTGTAGTTACATTATGTGGAAGTGACAAGTGCGCGAGAATCAGCTTTTTAATTTCGGCAAAGTCATGGCGCCTTCGCCGGTGAGCATGGATGGATCGAATATCCGGAAGTGGCCGCTTTTTTCGCTTTTTGCTTCGTACATTGCCATGTCGGCCATCTTGATCAGCATCGATTCGTCACTGTCGTGGTCGGGATAGAGCGCAATTCCGATGCTGGAAGAAATGCTGACGGAGTGTCCGTCAATGTCGAATGGCTGCTCCAGCGCATCGATGATCTTGCGGGCCACCAGCGCCGCGTCCTCCTGATGCTCGATGCTGTGCAGCAGCAGGAGAAACTCGTCTCCACCGATGCGGCCGACGGTATCGCTTTCGCGCATGCAACCCTGCAGACGTTTCGCAACCTCGCATAGCAGTCTGTCGCCCGTCTCATGCCCGAGATTGTCATTGACCGGCTTGAAGCGATCCAGATCGAGGAACATGACCGCCAGCCGGCCGTGGTCGCGCCGCATCTGCGCCATCGCCTGCTGTAGCCGGTCGAGCAACAGGGTGCGGTTGGGCAGTCCGGTGAGCGCGTCGTAATGGGCCAGGTAGCGCATGCGCTCTTCGCCTTCCTTGCGCTCCGTGATGTCGCTGAAGATGCCGACGTAATGGGTCGTCTGGCCGTGAGGATCGACTACCGCGCGGATAGAAAGCCATTCCAGGAAGTGCTTGCCGCTTTTATGCCGGTTCGCGATTTCGCCATGCCATGTTCCATGTTTGTGAATCTCATCCCATAAGTTCTGGAAGAAGATTCGATCATGATGGCCGGAAGACATCATGCTTGGATTGTGGCCGATGACTTCTTCGGGAGAATAGCCGGTAATCACGGTGAAAGCGGGATTTACCATCACGATCCTGCATTCCGCATCGGTGACAAGTATGCCTTCCTCCGCCGACTCGAACACCACGCTGGAGAGATTCAGCATTTCGTCCTTTTCGTGGCGTTCGGTAATGTCGGTATGCGAACCCATCATCCGCGCAGGTTTGCCGTTCTCATCGAACAGCGTCATGCCGCGTGCCTGAATCCAGCGATAGCTGCCGTTCTTGTGGCGGAAACGGAATTCGACCATGTAGGGAAATCGTTCCGGGTCGTCGTTGTGCACCTTGATCGCCTGCAGTGCGCCGGGCAGGTCGTCGGGATGTACGTGACTGGCCCATTCCTCGAACGTAGGTGCGAACTCGTCCTCGGCATAGCCGATCTGGCGCTTGTATTCGCTACTGAAATAAACCTCGTCGGTGGCCAGGTTCCAGTCCCACAGACCGACGCCGCCAGCCCGGATTGCCTGCTGCAACTGGGCCTGGCTTTGCTGCAATGCAGTTTCGATAAGCTTGCGCGTACTGATGTCGGTCAGGATGCAGTGCGTCCGGAGGAATTCGCCCAGATGATTACGCTGGATCCGGCCGACAAGGATGACCGTGATCGGCGAGCCGTCCTTTCTGACCAGTTCCAGCTCCGCCTCGATATGGCCTTGCCTGCGGAATTCGCCCAGTTTTCCGGGGAATTCGTGCCGATGATTGCCCGCCCATAGCTCATCGAAATTCATGGCCAGCAACTCTTCCCGGCTGTAACCCAGCATTTCGCACAGGCGGTCGTTGACGTCGATGAAGTGCCCCATCTGGTCCAGCGATTGATAGGCAATCGGCGCGTTATCGAACATATCGCGAAACCGCTGTTCGCTTTCAATCAGCTCCTGGTTCATGACCTTGGCCAAATGCAATGCATTGCGCTGCGTCCGGGCGAGCGACCAGGTGAACCCAAAGCAAAGCAGGCTGATGAGCGATCCTCCAAGTGCCACCATCAAGGGGCGGTCGGTCGCCATCTCGGCCTCGAACGTGGGGGTGGAATAAACCTGCATCAGCCACTGCTGGCCATAGAGTGGGATAGTTCGCATCTCTGAAAAAGCTGGTGTGAGCAATCCATCAGTTTCCGGATCCGAAGGAAACAACAGATGCTCGGAGGTCTGCTCGCCGTTGTAGATTTCCAGCCTAAGGTCGAGATGGCCGTGAGGGAGCAGGCCGTGCATCAGGTCATCCATGCGGAAAGGCTGGTAAACCCAGCCCTGGATGGCCCGCGTCTCGTTGGGTGTCGGTTCGGGAACATGCGAGCGATAGATCGGGACATACAGCAAGGCACCCGCCTGTTCCTTGCCCATCCCTTCCTGTACCAGACGTACTTTTCCGGAGAGTGACGCCTTTCCAGTCGCGCGTGCCCGCTGCATGGCCTCATGGCGGATTGGCTCGCTCAGCATGTCATAGCCGAAAGCGCGCAGATTCCGACCGGAGAATGGCTCGATATAAACAATGGAGGAATATTCCTGACGCGCATGCTCCGGCCAGACAGCATAGTCAGGAAAGCCTTCGTCACGCACCACGCGTTCGTGTTCTGCCAGCTGTGCGTCGCTGAGGTGAATGGCATAACCCATGGCCAGCAGGCCGGGAAAATTCTCATCGAAATGCTGTATCTCGATGTAGTTGCGCCAATCCGAGCGGCTTACATGACTTGAGGCGGCAAACAGTCCCTTGGCGCCGAGCAGCATCTGCTCATAGGCCTGCATGCGGGAAACGATGCTGGATTCCAGTTGCGCGACGCGCAATGAAAACTCCTTGCGGACCTTGTCCTCAGCCTGGTCTTGCGTCAGCTTCCATGCAAAAAGCGTGGTGCCCAAGGTGCTCGCCAGAACGAACCATGGAAGCAGTGAGTAAACCCATGGTGGTAAGCGTTTGAGTATTGAAGGCTGGGAATCCAAGGTGCGCACTCAATATTAAAGTAATGCATTATGGGTAATGATACCCATTGTGCATATCTGGGCTTGCACTTAATTGGTGCCAAAGTGATTCAGACTTTTGCGATATGGAGCGGAATGCGGCGTCGACCGAACTGGTTGGCGAACTTCCCGAAACGTCCGGCGATGACCGTTTCGCATTGCGTGCAGCAGCCGGATTCGGTCAGGTCGTAGTGCTCGATCAGGTGCCAGTCGCGCACGATCAATGTGCTATGGCAGTGCGGGCAGAAGGTGGTGCCGCCTTCGGTGTCGTGCACATTGCCGGTGTAGACATATTGCAAACCGGCCGAGAGGCCGATGCTGCGGGCGCGCGTCAACGTTGCCGGTGGCGTGGATGGCAGATCCGTCATCTTGTAGTCCGGGTGGAAAGCGGTGAAATGCAGCGGGACATCGGTGCCCAGCTCTTTCGCGATCCAGTCGCACATGGCGCCGACCTCGGTATCGGAGTCGTTGCAGCCGGGGATCAGCAGCGTGGTGATCTCGAACCAAACCTTGGTTTCATGCTTCAGGTATTGCAGCGTGTCCAGCACCGGCTGCAGATGCGCGCCGGTGAGCTTGTAGTAAAACGCTTCGGTAAAGGCTTTCAAATCCACGTTGGCCGCATCCATCTTGGCGTAGAAGTCGCGCCGCGGCTGGTCGTGCATATAGCCGGCCGTGACCGCCACAGCCTGCACACCGACATCATGGCAGGCATCGGCGACATCCATTGCGTATTCGGCAAAAATCACCGGGTCGTTGTAGGTGAAAGCCACGCTTTTGCAGCCGTTTGCCTGCGCTGACAGCGCGATGGCTTCCGGCCCGGCCTGGTCGGCCAGGCGGTCGAAATCGCGCGATTTGGAGATATCCCAGTTCTGGCAGAACTTGCATGCGAGGTTGCAGCCGGCGGTGCCGAACGACAGGATGCTGGAACCCGGGTAAAAATGATTCAGCGGCTTTTTCTCGATGGGATCGATGCAAAAGCCCGATGATCGTCCGTAGGTGGTCAATACCATCTCGTCGCCGACGCGCGCTCGTACGAAACAGGCCCCGCGTTGCCCCTCGTGCAGCTTGCAGTCGCGCGGACACAGGTCGCACTGGATGCGTTCGTCGTCCAGCTTGTGCCAGTAGCGGGCGGGGTAGCGGTCGAGAATGTCGATGGTGTCGTTCATCGCTCGGTTTCCGTGAAGTCCGATTCCCGCCATTTGGCTACGGTGTAGCGCGACAGCCGAATTTCTTCCGCCCAGAAAGAGGCAGGCAATCCGGCCTTGACCTTGAGGTGGGCGATGAAATCCTCCGTCCGCGGCAATTGCTCCCACACCTGCGGCAGGAAGGTCCCGCGCAGCCGGCCGTATTCCAGCACGATGCCGTCGATACCCGGGCGCATTTGCGCCAGCGCGTCGGATTCATCGATAAACGCCAGCGGTTCCTGCGGAGACAGAAGCGAGACTTCCACCTGCGTATAAGCGAATTCCTCCATCGTCAGGGGCGAAAACCGCGGATCGCGAAATCCGGCGGCTACCGCATTGGCGCGCACATCCTCATGCAAGGAACGGTGGGCCTGCAGGCTGCCGATGCAGCCGCGCAGGCGTTCCTGCTGGGTCAGTGTGACGAAGGTAGCGCCGGTTTCTTCCAGCCAGTGGTCACCCTTGACTGGAGTGGTCGGCGCGAGGCCAAGATGCTCGGCGATCGCGCCGCGTGCCAGTGCAATCAGGATGGACCCCTGAACGGTTTCAGTCATGGCTGGCCTCGGTGAATGCGAATGCGCCGTAGCCCACCACGCGGCTTCTGTCGCCGGCGGTGTCGCCCGAATTGCGCAGGTCGATCAGGTGCGGTGTCATGCCATGGTGGCGGGCGGCTGCGACCAGGCCATTGATTGGCGTTCCGCCGCAGGCCTGCTGGTGCGTGACGGTTTGTTCCAGGCACAGGATGGCTTTCGCGGTGTTGCTATCCGTCGTCATCGCGGCGTCGTATGGCAAATAATGCGACAGATCCGAACTGACGACGATCAGGGTCTCCGGCCCGCCCCATACGGCTTCCAGCACCTCGGCAACCTCCTCGGCACTGGCCATGCCTACTGCCAGCGGCAGCAGCGTGAAGTCGGGGAGTAGCGTTTGC
>DATHWE010000113.1:0-4300 GCA_035460905.1 Methylophilaceae bacterium
GGTCCCGATTTTGTGTTTGAAACTTAAGCCGCAGGTGGCACGGTATCCTTGAAGGACTGGCGCGTCATCACTTGCTCGTAAAGATTGGCAAGGTTGGGGTACTGCTCGCGCCAGCCGAGTTCCGGCATACGCAAGTCGAGATAGCCCAGCACGCAACCCGTGGCAATATCCGCCAACGTGAAGCGATCCCCTGCGGCCCATTTATCTTCCCCCATATCCTTCGACATCACCCGCAGGCCGCGAGTCACCTTCAGCATCTGCCGCTCGATGAGCGTGTCATCCTGCTTTTCAGGTGCGCGACGCTTTTCCATCACGACGGCAACAGCGGCGTCGCATACGCCATCGGCCAAGGCCTCCCAGCGGCGCACCAACGCACGATGGCTGTTGTCCTGCGGGATCAGGCGCGATACCGGAGTTTTATGATCCAGATAATCGACAATAACAACCGAGTCGTAATAAGCCGTGCCATCATCCAGCACCAGCGTAGGCACTTTGCCGAGCGGGTTGAATTCGGGAACCGGGGAGTCCGGCGCGGCCAGCGAAGGCACCGTCACCAGCTCACATTCGATATGTTTTTCTGCAAGCACGACACGCACTTTGCGTGCATACGGGCTGGTAGGAGTGATAAAAAGCTTCATTCTGTCTGAGTCAAAACAAGAAGTGGAAACGCATTATAATGCAATAACCTGCATGGACACAGGCGTGTTCGCACCCTAACTCAGCCTCGTTTTGGAAATCCCTATGCTTCCCCTGACCGCCGAAATCGAACGTAATGTGCGCCTTGCGCTGGAAGAAGACATCGGCTCCGGCGATCTGACGGCACAACTGATTCCTGCCGACCAGGTTGCGACTGCTACGGTTATCAGTCGTGAAGAGGCTGTACTTTGCGGCAGCGCATGGTTCGAGGCCTGTTTTCGCCTGCTGGACAAAAACATCCGCATCCAATGGCATGCTGAAGAAGGCGCACGCATTCATCCCAACCAAATGTTGTGCGAAATCAGCGGCAATGCCAGAACGTTGCTCACCGCCGAGCGATGTGCGCTCAACTTCCTGCAAACCCTTTCTGGCGTCGCTACCGTCACAAGACTTTATGTCGACGCCATTGCAGGCACGCCGGCGGCCGTCCTGGATACGCGCAAAACACTGCCTGGCTTGCGCCTCGCACAGAAGTACGCGGTGACGGTCGGTGGTGGCAGAAACCAGCGCATTGGCCTTTATGACGGCATCCTCATCAAGGAAAACCACATTGTTGCCGCAGGCGGTATTCGTCATGCTCTCGCAGCCGCTAAAAAAACAGCGGCCGCAGTTCCCATCCAGATTGAAGTGGAAACGCTGGAACAACTGCAGACTGCACTGGATGCCGGCGCCAACCTGATCCTGCTGGATAACTTCCCGCCGGAGCTAATGCGCGAAGCCGTCACCCTCACCGCTGACCGCGCCCAACTCGAAGCCTCAGGCAACATCACACTGAATAACGTGCGGACTGTGGCTGAAACCGGCGTACAACGCATTTCCATTGGCAGCCTGACCAAGAACGTCAAGGCCCTGGATCTATCCATGCGCATCAAGACCTCATGATCAATCAAAAACCACTTGCAGATCCAATAGCGAGAGCGAAACTGGCGACAAGGGAAATCCTGGATTTACAGCCACGCACTTGCAGATAAATGTTTCCCGGATTTAATGGCCCTAAACGTTGTCTACTATATAAATAAATAGCCTTGACCAATTCAGCGTGAAACGCTACTGTTCAGGGTTTCGCAACAATTTCCACAACTGATTGAATTTATGCAATTGACTGGCGCAGAAATCGTCATCCGCTGCCTGCACGAAGAGAACGTCAAGTTCCTTTTCGGCTATCCCGGCGGTGCGGTTCTTAACATTTACGACGAGATTTTCAAACAGGACAAGTTCAAACATGTCCTGGTGCGCCACGAGCAGGCAGCTGTGCATGCAGCTGATGCGTACGCGCGCGCCACCGGACAGGTAGGTGTAGCGCTGGTTACATCCGGCCCCGGTGCGACCAATGCGGTGACCGGCATCGCAACTGCCTACATGGACTCGATCCCAATGGTGGTGCTGTCCGGCCAGGTGCCGACACCCGCGATCGGCATGGACGCCTTCCAGGAAGTCGACATGGTCGGCATCACACGTCCCTGCGTGAAGCACAACTTCCTCGTCAAGAACATCAACGAGCTCGCCAGCACAATCAAGAAAGCGTTCTATATCGCCGCCAGCGGCCGACCCGGCCCGGTGGTCGTGGATATTCCCAAGGACATCACCGCCCACCTCGGCGAATTCGTCTACCCGGAATCCGTGCAGATGCGCTCCTACAATCCGGTGCTCAAAGGCCATTCCGGGCAAATCAAGAAAGCGCTGAAGCTTCTGCTTGAAGCCAAGCGGCCGATGATTTATGCCGGCGGCGGCGTGGTGCTGGGCGATGCGGCAGAACCGTTGACGCGCATGGTTCGTCAGCTCGGTTTCCCAATCACCAACACCCTAATGGGTCTTGGCGGCTACCCTGCCACCGACCGTCAGTTCGTCGGCATGCTGGGCATGCACGGTACGCTTGAGGCGAACATGGCAATGCAGGAATGCGATGTGCTGCTCGCCGTTGGCGCGCGGTTCGACGACCGTGTGATCGGCAATCCGGCGCATTTCTTCCAGAACCCGCGCACCATCATCCACATCGACGTTGACCCGTCCTCGATTTCCAAGCGCGTGAAGGTGGACGTACCCATCGTCGGCGACGTCAAGTCAGTACTTGCCGACATGCTGCACCTGCTGGACGAAACCGAAAAGCCGCAGAACGCCGAAACACTCAAGACTTGGTGGCAGAAAATCGAAGAATGGCGCGGCAAGAACTGCCTTAAATACGCTACTTCGAGCGAAATCATCAAGCCGCAGTACGTGATCGAAAAACTATGGGAAGTGACCAAGGGCGATGCCTTTGTGACCTCTGACGTCGGTCAGCACCAGATGTGGGCCGCGCAATACTACAAGTTCGACAAGCCGCGCCGCTGGCTGAATTCCGGTGGCCTCGGCACGATGGGCGTCGGCCTGCCTTATGCGATGGGCGCGCAGTTCGCGTTCCCGGATGCGCAGGTCGCCTGCATCACGGGTGAAGGCAGCATCCAGATGAATATTCAGGAGCTTTCCACCTGCAAGCAGTTCCATCTGCCGATCAAGGTGATACTGCTCAACAACCGCTACCTCGGCATGGTGCGTCAATGGCAGGAGTTCTTCTACGAGAACCGCTACTCCGAATCGTACGTGGACGCGCTGCCTGACTTCGTCAAACTGGCGGAATCCTACGGCCACGTCGGCATGCGCATCGAAAACCCGAGCGATGTCGAAGGCGCACTGAAGGAAGCTTTCGGTCCGGCGAACAAGGATCGTTTTGTGTTCATGAACTTCCTCACCGACCAGAAGGAAAACGTTTTCCCGATGGTGCCGAACGGCAAGGGCTTGTCTGAAATCATCTTGGCGGAGGACCTGTAACGCGTCACATCGTCTCCCTCCTGATGGAAAACGAAGCGGGTGCGCTGTCGCGCGTTGCAGGCCTGTTTTCGGCGCGCGCCTACAACATCGAATCGCTGACCGTAGCACCGACCGAAGACGAAACCCTGTCGCGCATGACTATTGTCACCTCCGGCTCGGACGACGTGATCGAGCAGATCATCAAACAGCTCAACAAGCTGGTCGACGTAGTCAAGGTTCTGGATCTCAGCGACGGACGCCACATCGAGCGCGAACTGATGCTGGTCAAGGTCAAGGCCACCGGCGTCTACCGCGAGGAAATGAAACGCATGAGCGACATCTTCCGCGGCCGCATCATCGACGTGGCCGACGGCAGCTACACCATCGAGCTGACCGGCTCCGGCTCCAAGCTGGATGCCTTCCTCGAAGCCATCGACAAGACTGCCATCCTGGAAACGGTCCGCACCGGCGCCTCCGGCATCGGGCGTGGCGACCGTATCCTCAAGGTTTAAACACAGCGCTGAATGCGCGAGGAAGGATAGATGCAAGGCGCCCCGCGCGCAGCGACCGAGACAGTACGAATAGTACGGCGAGGAAGCGAGCACGGAGCAACGCAGCAGATGCCTTCCGCAGCCATTCAGCACAAAAGAATTTAGTTGAAAGGGAAAAAATGAAAGTCTATTACGATAAAGATGCCGACCTGTCCTTGATCAAGGGCAAGCAAGTTACCATCGTCGGCTACGGCTCCCAAGGCCATGCCCATGCACAAAACCTGAAGGATTCCGGCGTCAACGTGACCGTTGCGCTGCGCAAGGGCGGC
>DATHWE010000114.1:0-9691 GCA_035460905.1 Methylophilaceae bacterium
CCCGGATCGTAACGGGTGCTCGTGGCGTAGGTCTTCTGGTTGGCAATGAGGTGGGGGACTTCGTAGGTGACGTCTACGGCGGGGTTAAGACAGAGTACGGAAATTGGTAAGAGAGTTTCGTTTTCAGCATTGGTCGTACCCATGTTCCCCTCGACAATTCATGAATCGGATGTAGAACGGCTGTTTTTATTGCCCCCGATACTTAAACTTGGCGGGCATTTGATATGCAAATATACACATTCCTGTTGCCGAAAAGCGATGGGGGTGTGCTTATTTTTCACCATAGCGTCCGAGCAGGGTTTGCGCCTGATCTGCTGGCAACGAGGCGATGACGGTGACGCGCTCACCGAAATCCTTGTTCAGGATTTCCCCGTGCATTTTCGTCAGTTCGCGCGTAAATCCATCCAGCTTGGCATAGTCCAGAACCACGCGAATCTGGCGCATTTCCACGAAAGGCCCCAGCTTGGCGGCATCGATGGCGAGCTTGGCTGTGCCTCCGTAAGCGCGAGCCAAACCGCCCGTGCCGAGATTGATGCCGCCGTAATAGCGCACCACGGCCACACAGGCATTGATCAGGTCGTGACCTTCCAGATATTGCATGATGGGTTTCCCTGCGGTGCCGGAGGGCTCTCCCGCATCGTGGAAGCGCTGCAGGATGCCTTCGGGGCTGCGGATCTTGTAGGCGAAGGCAAGGTGATGCGCGTGGGAGTGCTGAGTGGCGAGGCGGCGCAGCATCAACATCACTGCGCGTTCGTCGGCGCAGTATTCGGCGGCGGCGAGGAAGCGAGATTTGTTGATGGTTTGGTCGGCTTGGCCGGGGGAGAGGATGCGTTGCAAGATAATGGAGTGGATGGAAGGAAAATTAGAAAATTTCTAAAATACGATTCTTGAGAATTGGAAAATCATTTTCTAAGCGTTCTTTGTAGCTTGTGGCAACAATGACTTTGGTTAAGTCACTTTTCTCAAACTGCATATTTCCATATTTCCTCCACTCGCGCTCCATGTAGTAGTTCAATTGGTCGTTGTGAGAGAGCTCGGAATTAAATGGCTTAATAAAAGCTAAAAAATCTTTGAGAACCATAGACTGCATAGCGGAAATTGCCGATTCCAGCGAGGGGGGCGGGACACCTAAGCTTCGAGATTTATCCCCTTTTCCGACCAGAGGTCGGAAAACATGATCGTTAAAGCCTTTCCCAATCGCTTCAATGTCGTTCAGCAAAGTTTGCCCAAATAATGAATTCCAGTCATCTGATCTCAAGGGGAAGTACATTACTGGGCGCGCACCATGCATGATCAAAAGATCGCGTGGCAACGCTACGCCGAATCGGCCGTACTTTTCGATATGAACTGAAAGGCTATCGAAAGGGATATCTGCAAAACAAGTAACTGTGGGGACGATAAGTTCCTCAGTACTAAGCTTTTGGTCCCATTCCGTTCTATAACTAATTTTTCCTCTTGATTGGTCATGCGGTGGATGAGAAATGCACTTTGCGCTTAAAACCTTACACAATGTTTCGTAGTTCTTCTCATCATCTTTTGGGGATGAGTAGCCAACAAAATGAAATAGCTCTTCCGAGATATAACCATTGTTCATGGGTTTAATGCGCGCTTTCCCAATTCGGCCCAACCCCCGTCTCCACCTCCAGCGGTACATCCAGCTTTGCCACACCGCACATCAAGCGCGGCAATTCTATCTTGATCAGTTCCAGTTCCGACTCCGGTACTTCCAGCACCAATTCGTCATGCACCTGCATCACCATCTTCGTGTCGATGTTCTGCTCGGTCAGCCACTTGTCCACCGCGATCATCGCCAGCTTGATCAAGTCGGCAGCAGTCCCTTGCATGGGTGCGTTGATCGCAGCGCGCTCGGCGCCTTGTCTCCGCATGCCGTTGGGGCTGTTGATTTCGGGTACCCATAGTCGTCGGCCGAAGATGGTTTCGACGTAGCCTTGCTGTTTGGCCTGTTCACGGGTGTTTTGCATGTATTCGCGCACGCCGGGATAGCGGGTGAAGTAGCGTTCGATATAGCTTTGCGCGGCGGAGCGTTCGATATTGAGGTTTTGCGCGAGTCCGAAGGCGGACATGCCGTAGATCAGGCCGAAGTTGATGACCTTGGCGTAGCGGCGCTGCTCGTTGCTGACTTCCTCGCGTGTGCAGCCGAAAATTTCGGAGGCGGTGGCGCGGTGGATGTCTTCGCCGGCGGCGAAGGCTTTGAGCAGGCCTTCGTCCTGCGACAGGTGCGCCATGATGCGCAGCTCGACCTGCGAATAGTCGGCGGAGACGATGACATGGCCCGGCGGCGCGACGAAGGCTTCGCGGATGCGGCGGCCTTCGGTGGTACGCACCGGGATGTTTTGCAGGTTGGGGTCGTTGCTCGCCAGCCGGCCGGTGATCGCCACGGCCTGGCTGTAGTTGGTGTGCACGCGGCCGGTCTGTGCGTTGACCATTTTTGGCAGCTTGTCGGTGTAGGTGGATTTCAGCTTGGACAGGCCGCGGTATTCCAGCAGCACCTTGGGCAGCGGGTGATCCAGCGCCAGCTCTTGCAAGACGTCCTCATCGGTCGAAGGCGTGCCGCTGGGGGTTTTCTTCAAAGGCTTGATGCCAAGCTTGCCGAACAGGATTTCCTGCAATTGCTTGGGCGAGCCGAGGTTGAACGGCTGGCCGGCGAGCGCGTGCGCCTGCTGTTCCAGCGCCATCAGTTTCTGGCCGAGCTCGTGGCTTTGCGCTTGCAGCATTTTCCCGTCGATCAGCACGCCGGTGCGCTCCATGCGGAACAGGATTTCCATTACCGGCATCTCGATCTGGCGGTAGACATACTCCAGTTTGCTGTCGGGCGCGATCTGCGGGTACAGGTTCTCGTGCAGTTGCAGCGTGATATCGGCATCCTCGGCGGCGTATTCAGAAGCCTGTTCGATGCTTACCTGGTTGAAACCGACCTGTTTGGCCCCCTTGCCGGCGACCTCTTCGTAGGTGATGGTCTGCAAGCCGAGGTGGCGCATGGCGAGATCGTCCATGCCGTGGTTGCGATGGCTTTCCAGCACGTACGATTGCAGCATGGTGTCGTGCGCGATGCCGTTCAAGGCGATGCCGTGGTTGGCCAGCACATGCTTGTCGTACTTGAGGTTCTGGCCGACCTTTTTGATGGCAGGCTCCTCAAGGATGGACTTGAGCCGGGCCAGGGTCTCGTCGCAGTTCAGTTGCTGCGGCGCGCCGGCATAGTCGTGGCATACCGGCAAGTAGGCGGCCTCGCCAGATTTGATCGAGAACGACAGGCCGACCAGTTTGGCTTGCATGGGGTCGAGCGAGGTGGTCTCGGTATCAAAGCAGACTAGTTCGGCCTGCCGGATGCGGGTGATCCATGCATCCAAGGCGGCTTCGGTGAGGATGGTTTCGTAGCGGCGCTCCTGTAAGCTGGCGGCGCCGAACAGATCGCCTGAGTGGCCGGATGGAATCTGCGGGGCATTTGCATTAGCGGTCACGGGCTTCGCGACAGGCACCGGCATCTCGCCCGGCATGTTGTCGAGCTCGCGGCGCCAGGTCTTGAAATCGAAGCGCTCGAACAACTCGGCCAGCTTGGCCTTGTCCGGCGGCTGGGGCAGCAGTTTGTCGAAGCTGGCTGGTACGCCGGCGACGTCATGCAGGTTGCAGCGAATGGTGATCAGTTCGCGGCCAGTCGGCAGCCAGTCCAATGCCTTGCGCAAGTTCTCGCCGACCACGCCGCCGATCTTGTCGGCATTGGCGACGATGTTGTCCAGGCTGCCGTATTCCTTGAGCCATTTGACCGCGGTCTTGGGCCCGACCTTCTCCACGCCCGGTACGTTGTCCGAGGTGTCGCCGATCAGGGTCAGGTAATCGATAATGAGGCCGGGCGGGATGCCAAACTTGTTCTCCACGCCGGCCATATCCAGCACTTCGTCGGTTTTGCGGAAGGCGTCGCGCATGGTGTTGACCACGGTCACATGCGCATTCACCAGCTGCGAGATATCCTTGTCGCCGGTGGAGATGATGACCTTCATGCCTTCGCGTTCCGCCCATTTTGCCAGGCAGCCGATGACGTCATCCGCCTCTACGCCTTCCACCGCCAGCAAAGGCCAGCCCATGGCCTGGATCGCGGTATGCAGGGGTTCGATCTGCGCGCGCAGGTCGTCGGGCATGGCGGCGCGATTGGCCTTGTATTCCGGGTAGATGTCGTCGCGGAAGGTCTTGCCCTTGGCATCGAAAACGCAGGCGCTATAATCGGACGGGTAGTCCTTGTGCAGGCGGCGCAACATATTGAGTACGCCCTGGATCGCCCCAGTCGGCTCGTGCAGCTTGTTTCGCAGGTCCGGCATGGCGTGGAAGGCGCGGTAAAGATAGGACGAGCCGTCTACCAACAATAAAGTTTTCATTAAACGGGAGTTCCGAATGTCAGTCGCAGATAAGCTTCCCAAGGTCACCGACGTCGAAGTACTCAATCGCGAGCATCCGGCGCGCGAATCCTGGCGCGTGTTCGAGATTATGGCAGAATTCGTCGAGGCCACGGAGCGGCTGAAGGAAATCAGCCCGGCGGTGTCTGTTTTTGGTAGTGCCCGTACGCCTTCCGATCATCCCTATTATCAGTTGACCGAGGAAATCTCGCGGCAATTGTCCAACGCCGGCTTCAGCGTGATTTCCGGCGGCGGCCCGGGCATCATGGAAGCCGCCAACAAGGGTGCCTATTATGGCAAATCGCCCAGCGTCGGCCTTAACATTCAGCTGCCGCACGAGCAGCATACCAACACTTACCAGGACATCAGCCAGACCTTCCAGCACTTCTTTGCGCGCAAGGTGATGTTCGTCAAGTTTGCGGTGGCTTATGTTGTGATGCCGGGCGGTTTCGGCACGATGGACGAACTGATGGAGGCGCTGACCCTGGTGCAGACCGGCAAGACGCGGCGCATTCCCATCATTCTGGTTTGCGAACCCTTTTGGCGCGGCATGCTCGACTGGTTCCGCAATGTAATGATCCCCGAAGGGATGATCAGTCCCGAGGATATGGACCTGATGCAGGTGATTGACGATCCCAAGGAAGTGGTCGAGGCGATCTTCAAGTATTACGAATCGCGCGGCTTTGAACCTTCCCCGGTAGAGCGTGAAATCCAGCTGAATCTTTAAGCCCTGCGATTGTCCGAAAAAGGATGGTATTGTTTTCCGCAGCAACGGGCGATCTGCTAGAATTCAACGCGAAAATACCCAAGAACGAGAGGTCATCATGTCTTGCCTTCGCCGCCTGATCTTATTGGCATTGTGCGCTCCGCTAGTGGCAATCGCGGCAGACAGTCCGCCGCAACTCGAGCCCTTGCCGGAGCCGCCACCGCCACCGCCGGGCTATGAACCGGATCCCGGAACCGAGCCGCAGATCACCATCATCAAGCGTGGCGAGGAAACCATCGAGGAATATCGTATGGGCAGCGAGTTGTACATGATGAAGGTAACTCCTTCGCATGGCGTGCCGTACTACCTCGTCAAGGAGACTGCCGATGGCGGCTGGATCCGTAAGGATGGTCCTGGCGAATCGCTATCCATACCGCAGTGGGTGATTTTCCGCTTCTGATAATTTACAAGAGGGCCGTGAGGCCCTCTGTCACGTTATGTCCGTATATACCTCCGTCTCTTCCGAGCAGCTGACAGCCTGGCTGCAGCACTTTTCTCTTGGCAAGCTGCTCGATCTCAAAGGGATCGCGTCCGGCATTACCAATACCAATTATTTCGTCACCACCGAGTCGGGGCGTTACGTGCTGACCCTGTTCGAGCGCAATTCGGCTGACGAACTGCCGTACTTTCTCGACCTGATGGCGCATCTCGCGGATCACGGCATTCCCTGCCCGCATCCGGTCGCCAATGACGCAGGCCAGTATCTGGGCGAATTGAACGGCAAGCCGGCTGCGCTGGTGAGTTGCCTGCGCGGCGGCTCGATCGAAACTCCTTCAGCCGAGCATTGCGCGGCTATGGGTCGCGTGCTGGCGCGCATGCATCTGGCCGGGCAGTCCTTCGATGCGACAATGGAAAATCCGCGCGGACCGCATTGGTGGCGCATCACTTCCGAATCGGTGCTTTCCTTCATGAACGCGGCCGACCAAGCCATGCTGAAGGCTGAAATTGCGCACCAGGCTGAATGTCGTTCGTGCAACCTGCCGCGCGGCGTGATTCACGGGGATATGTTCCGTGATAACGTATTGTTTGAAGGCGTGGAACTGACAGGGCTCATCGATTTCTACTACGCATGCAATGATGTGCTGGCCTACGACCTGGCGATTACCGTTAATGACTGGTGCGTGGAGCCTGACGGTAGCATTGATGAACAACGCTTGCGTGCGATGCTGGGGGCATATCACGCGGAGCGTCCGCTCACTTCTGCGGAATACGAGGCGTGGCCGACATTACTGCGTGCGGCAGCGTTGCGCTTCTGGCTGTCACGGCTCTATGATTTGCATCATCCGCTCGAAGGCGAAATTACGCACGCCAAGGATCCGGATCATTTCCGGCGCATCCTGGCTGACCGAATACAAGAGCGGGAAACGCTGAAAACAATGTGGGTTAAATAAAAACAGGGGAAGCGTCATGGAAGCACGTCAAGTCAAAGCAGGTAACGCCTGGAACTGGATCGTCGGCGGTTTTGGTCTGTTCAGGCAGAATCCAGTCATCTGGATCGCGCTGTTTTTCATTTACCTGCTTGTCGCGATGGTGTTGTCCATCATTCCGCTGGTTGGCCCCATCGTGCTCAATCTGCTCGCGCCAGTGTTCATGGCCGGATTCATGCTCGGCTGCCGGGCGTTGGAGATGGATCAGGAACTTGAAATCAATCACCTGTTCGCCGGTTTCAAGACGAATACCGCACAGCTGGTGACGGTAGGCGGTATCTACCTGGTGGGCGCCATTGCAATTGTCGGCATCGTCTTCATTTTTATGGGCGCCGATGCGATGAGCGGCATGTTTGCAGGCCATATGGCCGAAGGTCAGGCTCCGATTGATCCGGCAGCTGGCGCTGCTCCGGCGATGGCGTTGCTTATTATTCTGGGCGCCATGCTGCCGCTGATCATGGCTTACTGGTTTGCGCCTGCACTGGTGCTGTTCCATGACATGAAGGCTGTCGATGCGATGAAGCTGAGCTTCTTCGCCTGCCTGCGCAACATGGTGCCTTTCCTGATTTACGGCCTGATTTCAGCAGTATTGCTGGTGCTGGCGATGATACCCCTCGGGCTGGGCCTGCTGATCATGATTCCGACGATGACGGCATCGCTGTATGTCAGCTACAAGGATATTTTCAATATCGGTGCGCTCGAAGTAGACGAAGTCCTGAGCGAGGACTGAGCAGGTTGCAGTTTTCGGTCTTTCCCGAGACGGGAAAGACCTGAGTGAAATTATACAGGTATCAGCTTGGCGTATTCCAGCGCCAGCCACTTCATTCCGGCATTCCCGAAGTTGACCTGCACCCGCAGGTCGTCCGCATTGCCTTCATAACTCACCACGACCCCTTGCCCGAATTTCTGATGGGCAACCGCCTGGCCGATGCGCCACGGATAATTGGCGCTCTGGCTGCGCGCCGGGGCATATGTCGGTTCGACCGCTTTGGGCTCGGGCTTGCTATTGATGCGCTTCAGCAACTCGTCGGGAATTTCATCCAGGAAGCGTGACGGGATGCCGTACCGTACCTGTCCATGCAGGAGACGGCTCTGCGCGTGGCTGAGATAGAGCCGCCGCCGCGCGCGCGTGACCGCCACATACATCAAACGCCGCTCCTCTTCCAGTCCGTTGGCCTCGTACATGCTCTGCTCATGCGGAAACAGGCCTTCTTCCAGTCCGCCGATAAATACGGTACTGAATTCCAGCCCTTTCGCGGCATGCACGGTCATCAGTTGCAGCGCGTCGCGGCCGGGATCGGCCTGATGCTCGCCGGCTTCCAGGCTGGCGAAGGTCAGGAAATCCACCAGGGCAGTGTCTTCGTGTTCCTGGACGAAAGCGACCGCTGCGTTGACCAGTTCGTCCAGGTTGGCGATGCGATCTTCGCCTTCCTTTTCATTCTGGTAATGCTGCCGCAAGCCCGACAGCGTCGTGGCCTGGTCGATCATTTCCGGCAGGGTCAGGCCGGTGCAGGCTTCCTGCAATAGTTTGATGAGTGTGACGAAGCCTTCGATGCCCTTGCCTGGCTTGGGTGTCGAGCCGGCTTTTTCCACAGCGGCCTGCCACAGGCTGCCGTTATTCTGGCGGGCGGCTTCTTGCAACTGTTCCAGGCTGCGCGCACCGATGCCGCGCGTGGGGAAGTTGATCACGCGCAGCAGCGCGGTATCGTCATCGGGATTTGCTATCAGACGCAGGTATGCAAGGGCGTGCTTGATTTCCGCGCGCTCGAAAAAGCGCAAGCCGCCGTAGACGCGATAGGGCAAACCGGCGGTGAATAATGCATGTTCAAGTACGCGTGATTGGGCATTGGAACGATACAGCAGTGCCATGTCGCTCAGAGCCTGGCCTTCGGCATGCAGCATTTTTACTTCTTCAACGACGAAGCGTGCTTCTTCCATGTCGTTGTAGGCCTGGTATACGCGTACCGGTTCGCCTGCGCCCGCCGCAGTCCACAGGTTCTTGCCCAGCCGGTTGTGGTTGTGCGTGATGATGGCGTTGGCGGCATCGAGGATGTTGCTGTGCGAGCGGTAGTTCTGTTCCAGCTTGATCAGGTTCTTGACCGCGAAATCGTGCTCGAAATCCAGCATGTTGCCGACGCGCGCACCGCGGAAGGCGTAGATGGATTGATCGTCGTCGCCGACGGCGAATACGCAGTTATCCTTGCCCGCGAGCAGTTTCAGCCACATGTATTGCAGGCGGTTGGTATCCTGGAATTCATCTACCAGGACATATTTGAAGCGGCTCTGATAATGCTCGCGCAGTGCGGTCTCGCGCGACAGTACTTCGTAGCAGCGCAGCAATAGTTCGGCGAAGTCGACCACGCCTTCGCGCTGGCATTGGGCGTCATACTCGGCATAGATCTCGCGCAGCTTTTCGGAGTGCTTGTCATAGGCATCCATGTGCTCCGAGCGGAGGCCTTCTTCCTTGGCGCCATTGATATAGCTTTGCACCTGCTTGGGCGGGAATTTCTCGTCATCGACGTTCATTGCCTTCATTACGCGTTTGATCGCGGAAAGCTGGTCTGCGGTATCGAGAATCTGGAACAGTGCCGGCAGGCGTGCTTCGCGGTGATGCGCACGCAGGAAACGGTTGCACAGGCCATGGAAGGTGCCGACCCACATGCCGCGCGTATTGATTGGCATCATCGCGGAAAGGCGCGACAGCATTTCCTTCGCGGCCTTGTTGGTGAACGTCACCGAAAGCAGCCCGTTGGGGCTGACCTGGCCGGTCTGGATCAGCCAGGCGATGCGCGTCGTCAGTACGCGGGTCTTGCCGCTGCCTGCGCCGGCGAGGATCAGGGCCGATTGATAGGGCAGGGTGACGGCTTCCAGTTGCTTGTCGTTGAGTCCGTCGAGGAGGTCTGTCATGGGGTCCGAGTATAAATAAAAAATGCGTGCACCCGTCGGCTGCACGCATCAAAATTTTTCTTGTTATCAGCGGGAACTAAGTTGCTTGACGCTAATCTTATCCGTTAGACGTTCATTCGTCTCCCGCTTCTCCTCCCTGAGCGGGCGCCTTATCCAATAAGGCATCTTGTGCCCCGGTTTTATCC
>DATHWE010000115.1:0-40183 GCA_035460905.1 Methylophilaceae bacterium
ACTGCCGGACGGCACGCGCTTCATGCCGGCACATGACGAACGCGAAGAGCTCGCTCCACGCGATGTGGTGGCCCGCGCCATCGACTTCGAGATGAAAAAACGCGGCATCGACTGCGTTTACCTCGACATTTCTCATCGTCCGGCCGACTTCATCCTGTCGCACTTCCCGACGATCTACAGGCGCTGCATGGAACTCGGCATCGATATCACGCGCCAGCCCATTCCAGTCGTTCCGGCAGTGCATTTCAGCTGCGGCGGAGTGTTGACCGATACCGTGGGTGGCACTGACATTCCCAACCTGTACGCCATCGGCGAAACCGCCTGCACCGGCCTTCATGGCGCCAACCGCTTGGCCAGCAACTCCCTGCTGGAGTGCATGGTCTACGCCAACGCGGCTGCCAAGGATATTTTGGCAAGCGGGATTCCCGAGTATTTGCCACTACCGGATTGGGATGAGAGCCGGGTTACGGATGCCGATGAAGAGGTGGTAATTACGCACAACTGGGATGAACTGCGCCGCTTCATGTGGAATTACGTCGGCATTGTGCGAACGGACAAGCGACTGGAGCGTGCCATGCACCGCATCCATCTGCTACGCGACGAAGTGCACGAGTTCTACAGTCATTTCCGTGTCAACAATGACTTGATTGAACTTAGAAACCTGTTACAAGTCGCCGAACTCATCGTCAGATGCGCGCAAGAACGTCATGAGAGCCGTGGGTTGCATTTCAGCAAGGACCATCCTGAAATGCTGCCTGACGCGATCCCGACAGTTCTGACACCGCTCAATTACTACAGCCTGCTGGACCACAGCCATGGGCAAAAACATCACAAGCATTAATTCGCGATAACCCTTTAAACAGGTGGCATGGAAAAATTCAGTTCCACGCCATTCCCAGCAGGATCTCGAAAGAAAATCTGCTTGGTGCCGGTCTGATCGATAAAGCGTTCGCCGAACTCGATTCGCCGTTCCACCAAAGTCTCCTCCATCGCAACGGGGTCGGCACAGGTAAACGCCACGTGATCGAATGTCGTGGCGACATGTGTGGCCCGGATCTCGCCTGGCGCAGCTTCACTGAGGTGCAGAACATCGCGATCGCTAGCGTAAAGCCAATAACCAAAACTTCGAAAGGCAGGCCGAGCGCCTTCTTTCAGCCCCACCACCTCACAGTAAAAATCCCTGAGTTCCTCCAGCAAGTCACGCGGTGCACGCAAGTTGTAATGATTGAATCCGATAGCAGGCAAGGTTTTCTCCATGGGTCAACTCCAGGAAAGTCTATGCCCAGGCATAAACCCACGCAACCCTGCGTACTGGAACTCCATGCGCGAGAGGAATATCATTTCCTTTCGGCTTCGGTCTTCTTTTGAACACAAGAAAGGATGACATCATGAGCAAAATTATCGTCGAGCATAATCCTGACAAGACGCGTCTGGATGCGATGGGCGTTGCGTCCTGGCCAACCTGGTCCAAGGAGATATCGACTTTTCCATGGACTTACAGTGAACAGGAAGTCGCCTATGTGCTGGAAGGCGAAGTTGTCGTTACCCCAAAGGATGGGGAAGCGGTGAAATTCGGCAAAGGTGACCTGGTCACTTTCCCATCAGGAATGTCATGCACGTGGGATGTCAGACAACCGCTGCGCAAGCACTATCAGTTCGGATAGATCATATGAAAAAAGCCGGGAAAATCCCGGCTTTTTGTATTCTGGATTGGTCGGGGCGAGAGGATTTGAACCTCCGACCACTTGCACCCCATGCAAGTACGCTACCAGGCTGCGCTACGCCCCGAACCGTCGTCACAAGCGATTGCTCGCGAACGAAGGTCGGCATTATAACGGAAAGCGGAGATACAGCCAAACGCCTTGCTTGAATAATCAGGATGCCCGCAGGATGTCCAGCACTCCGCGCAATTCGCCGCGCAATTGAGCAAAATCGAAGGCCGGATTGATCCCGGCAGAAGCAGTCAACGGAGTTGTCGCGGCAATTGGGGCACTTACGGGCGCATGCCCTTCCCGGACATCCACTTCTTCCAGGCGATTACGTGCCCCACTGATGGTAAAGCCCTGCTCGTACAGCAACTCGCGGATGCGGCGAATCAACAGGACTTCATGATGCTGGTAATAACGGCGATTCCCGCGGCGTTTCACCGGCTTGAGCTGTGTGAACTCCTGCTCCCAGTAACGTAGCACATGCGGTTTGACGCCGCATAGCTCGCTCACCTCGCCTATCGTGAAATACCGTTTGGCGGGGATGGGCGGCAACACTACCTTAGTTGCCGGCTCCGCCATAGTTTTCCTCTACCTTGCTTTTCAGCTTCTGGCTGGCATGGAACGTCACCACGCGGCGCGCAGTGATCGGAATTTCTTCCCCTGTTTTTGGATTGCGGCCCGGACGCTCGGATTTCTGGCGCAATTCGAAATTGCCGAAACCGGACAGCTTGACGCTGTCGCCAGCCTCCAACGAGCTACGTACTTCCTCGAAGAAGGCCTCGACCATGTCCTTGGCTTCCCTTTTGTTCAACCCGACCTGCTCAAACAGCATATCGGCCAAATCTGCTTTTGTAAGTGTCATGCCATTCTCTCAACTACGTAACACAGCACCGTGTTTTTGGGCCATTGCCGCGAGCAACCGAGCGACTGCTGCATCGGTATCCTCATCGGTCAAAGTTTTTTGAGTATCTTGCATAACTACCAGAAACGCAAGACTTTTTTTCCCTTGACCAACACCTTTTCCACGGTACTGATCGAACAATGCGATCTCATTTACCACGTCCACATTCGCATCATTCATCGCATCGATCAATGACTGCGCCGGGACAGACTCATCCACCACTACGGCCAAGTCGCGTCGTACTGGGGGGAACTTCGCCACCTCGACAAACTTCGGTAACCCACGTTGCAGCAACGGCTCCAGATCGAGCTCGAACATCACTACACCGGAAGGTAATTGATAATGCTGCAGCCATTTGGGATGCAAGCCGCCCAGCCAGCCAATAGCGACGCCATCCACTTCGATACATCCCGACTGACCAGGATGAAGCGCCGGATGCGTATCGGGGACAAAACGTGAACGACCTTGCGTCAGTGCTTCAACATCCGCCTTAACGTCATAGAAATCCACCTTACGCGCCGCCTCGCCCCATTGATCGGGAATCGCATTGCCATAGCACAGGCCCGCAATCCTGGTCCGATGGGCATAACTGCCACCATTGAGTGCGAAACAAGCACCGATCTCGAACACACGGACGCGGTCCTGCTTGCGGTTGATATTGTAGATCAGCGCCTCCAGTAAGCCGCCCCACAGTGTGGAACGCATCACGCTCATGTTGCTGGCGATGGGGTTGCGCAGACGCACGGCTTGGTCGTTGCTAGCAAGATTCCGCTCCCAGGACTCGTCGACAAAGCTATAGGTAACGACTTCCTGATAATCGTTGGCAACCATTTGTTCACGCACAGCAAGCATACTGCTGCGCGACTCGTTATCCGCGAGCATGGTCATCTTGGCGAGCGGAGGGAGCGGCAGGATGTTCTCGTAGCCATAAAGACGGGCGATTTCCTCGATCAGATCCTCTTCGATTTCGATATCGAAACGATAAGATGGAGGTGTCACGGCAAACTCGTCGTTCGCTTGCGTGAAAGGCATGCCCAGACGCTGAAGCAAACCTGCGATTTCCGCCTCGGCCAGTGAAATGCCCAGCACGCGACGTACGCGATCCTGGCGCAACCGCACGGCTGGGCGCGCAGGCAATTCGGCAACGACTTCGCTCACCGGACCGGCGCTACCGCCGCAAATATCGAGGATAAGCTGCGTGGCACGCTCCAGCGCCAGCTGGGTTGCAGCGAAATCGACGCCACGCTCGAAACGGTACGAAGAGTCGGTTGAGAAATTCAAACGTCGCGCCTTGCCGACAATCGCGGCCGGGCTGAAATAGGCACTTTCCAGGAAAATATCTGTCGTGTCCGTCGTCACTGAAGTCGCCGTGCCGCCCATGATTCCTGCCAAGGCCACCGCGCCGCTGTCATCGGAAATCACCAGGTAATCGGATTCCAGCTTTATGGTTTGCTGATTCAGCAGTTCCAGCTGCTCACCGGCCTTCGCCATGCGCACCTGGATGTCGCCTTGCAGCTTCGCAAAATCGAACGCATGCAGGGGCTGGCCAAGCTCCAGCAGCACATAATTGGTTACATCAACGATAGCGGAGATGCTGCGCAACCCGCTACGTTCCAGGCGCTGCTTCATCCAGTCTGGTGTTGTGGCAGCGGCGTTCACGCCACGCACGACTCGGCCGGTGTAGCGCGGACAGGCATCGCTTGCTGATACGTTGATGCTCTTCTTCTGATCGTGGGAGACAGCCGTTTTGGTCGCAACGGGCGCATTTAATGCCGCACCCGTCAGCGCAGCCACTTCCCGTGCAATGCCGAGCAGGCTCAGGCAGTCGCTACGATTCGGCGTCAGCTTCAAGGTAAACAACTGGTCGTTCAAACCCAGCCATTCACGAATATCACGACCTACGGGAGCCTCGGCGGGCAGTTCCAGCAGGCCATTGCTTTCCTCGGCAATGCCGAGCTCCTTGGCAGAACACATCATGCCGAAGGATTCCACGCCGCGCACCTTGGCGCGCTTGATGTCGAAACCGGGCAGCTTGGCACCCACCAGCGCGCAAGGCGCTTTCAGGCCGGCACGCGCATTCGGGGCGCCGCATACGATTTGCAACGGTTCGCCATCACCCACCTTGACGCTCAGCACCTGCAGGCGGTCGGCATCGGGATGCTTTTCTGCGGACAGGATTTCCGCGACGACGACGCTATTGAATTCAGGCGCAACCGGGTCGAGTTCCTCGACTTCGAGGCCGGCCATTGTCAGCAGATGGGACAGCTCCTCGCTGGAAAGCGAGGGATCGACCATGGTACGCAACCACTGTTCGGAAAATTTCATTATTCAACCGTTTCCAAAAGTCGCGATTACGCGAATTGTTTCAGGAAGCGCAGGTCATTCTCGAAGAACAACCGGAGATCGTTCACGCCATAGCGCAACATCGCCAGGCGCTCGACACCGAAGCCGAAGGCGAAGCCTATATATTTTTCACTGTCGATGCCGACATGACCGAGCACATTGGGGTGCACCATGCCGCAGCCGGCAACTTCCAGCCATTTGCCTTGACGGGGACCGCTGGTGAAGGCCAAGTCGATTTCGGCCGAAGGCTCGGTGAACGGGAAGAACGACGGGCGGAAACGCACCTGCAGATCGTCCGTTTCAAAGAAGTTCTTGAGGAAATCCGCTATTACGCCCTTGAGGTCGGCAAAGCTGACGGCCTCGCCGACCCACAGGCCTTCAACCTGATGGAACATCGGCGAATGCGTGGCATCCGAATCGACGCGGTATACGCGGCCAGGCGCAATAATGCGCACGTCCGGCATAGCGTCAAGTTGCTGATTCTTTGCTACATGCGCCTGCATGTACCGGATCTGAATCGGAGAAGTGTGGGTGCGCAGAACATGCTGCTCATCCACGTAAAAAGTGTCATGCATCGCGCGCGCCGGATGGTCTTCCGGAATATTCAGCGCGGTGAAATTGTAGAAATCGGTCTCGATTTCCGGTCCTTCGGCGACTTCAAAGCCGATGGAGTGAAACAACTGCTCGATACGTGCCAACGTGCGCGTCACCGGGTGCAGCCCGCCCTGCTTCCTGCCGCGTCCCGGCAGTGTCACATCCAGGGTTTCGCTCGCCAGTTTCTGCGCCTGCTCGGCATCCAGAATCGCATCGCGACGCGCATTCAACGCCTGCTCCACCCCCTGCTTGACCACGTTGATCGCCGCACCGGCAGCCGGACGCTCTTCGGCGGACAGTTTGCCCAGCGCCTTGAGCAATTCGGTGAGCGCTCCGCTCTTGCCGAGGAATTTCGCCTTGGCCTGTTCCAGGTCAGCAATACTTGCACAGGCGGCAAATTCGCGCTGGGCGTCGGACAGGATTTCTTCTAGGTTTTGCATAGTTCTCGTTTAATACCGTGCCGAAAAAAAAGGAGGCCATCAGCCTCCTTTTTCCGTCTGCTACCGATTAAGCAGCGCCGAGGCCGGACTTCGCCATTTCGGCAAACTTGGCAAATGCCGGTTTGTCGAAGACAGCCAGGTCAGCCAGCACCTTGCGATCCACTTCCACGGAAGACTTCTTCAGACCGTTCATGAAACGGCTGTAGGTCAGGCCGCATTCGCGAGCGCCCGCATTGATACGGGCAATCCACAGAGCGCGGAATTGACGCTTCTTTTGACGACGGTCGCGGTAGGCATATTGACCTGCCTTCATCACCGCCTGTTTGGCGATGCGATATACGTTCTTGCGACGACCACGATAACCCTTGGCTGCGTCCAAAACCTTCTTGTGACGTGCACGGGCGATTACACCACGCTTGACTCTTGGCATCTTCTATCTCCTTATTGAGTCGGCATCATGGCGCGTACGCGCTTGACGTCGGTTGAGGAAATGATGGCCGTGCCGCGCAGCTTACGCTTTTGCTTGGTGGTCTTCTTGGTGAGGATGTGGCGCAGGTGCGAATGGGTACGCTTGACCTTGCCATTCCCCAAGAACTTGAAGCGCTTTTTGGCGCCGCTCTTGGTCTTCATTTTTGGCATTTCGTTCTCCTTGAGATAATTAAGAAGCGATCGGGCATGCCTTTGGGCCACGTCGCTTCAGGACTTGCTACTACAACCACATCGACCCTCCGCAAACATCAGGCTTGCGGAAGATCAGATTCATTTCACCAGCTTCTTGTGCGGGCCGAGCACCATCACCATCTGACGGCCTTCCATTTTCGGGAATTGCTCAACTACCGCATGCTCCTGAAGATCTGCCTCGACGCGCTTCAGCAACGCCAAACCCAGTTCCTGGTGGGTAATTTCACGACCGCGGAAACGCAAGGTGATCTTGGCCTTGTCCCCCTCTTCCAGGAAGCGTATCAGGTTACGCAACTTGACCTGATAGTCCCCCTCGTCCGTTCCCGGACGGAATTTTACTTCCTTGACCTGGACCTGCTTCTGCTTCAGGCGAGCTTCGTGCTGCTTCTTGCTCTCGTGATACTTGAACTTGCCGTAATCCATCAATCGGCAAACCGGGGGGGCTGCCTGTGGCGCAATTTCGACGAGATCGATCTCGGCCTCTTCTGCCATGGACAGCGCTTGTGTCAAACCTACGATACCAAGCTGTTCGCCATCCACCCCAATTAAACGAATCTGCGATGCAGTAATGTCACCGTTGATTCGAGTTTCTTTATCCTGAGCTATCGTCAATACTCCAAGTCAATAAATAATCAGGCCGCGCCAGCCCGTCGGGAGATCTCGCCGTGCATGCGTTCAATAAACGCTTGCAGCGGCATGGACCCCAGGTCTTCACCTTTACGGGTACGCACGGCCACTTGTCCGCTTTGCATTTCTCGCTCGCCCGCCACTAGCAGGTAAGGCATCTTCTGCAAGCTATGTTCGCGTATTTTAAAGTTTATTTTCTCATTCCTCAAGTCCGATTGTGCCCGGAAGCCGTTTTTCTTCAATTCGGCGAGCACATGTTCGACATATTCGGCCTGAGCATCAGTGATATTCATCACCACCGCCTGCACCGGCGACAGCCATAAAGGCATTGCCCCGGCATAATTCTCAATCAGAATGCCGATAAAGCGCTCCATCGAACCGACAATGGCGCGGTGCAGCATGACCGGAGGCTTGCGCGAGTTGTCATCGGCCACATATTCGGCACCAAGGCGCACAGGCAAGTTGAAATCAAGCTGTATCGTGCCGCATTGCCATAGACGGCCAAGAGAATCCTTCAGGGTAAACTCGATCTTGGGACCGTAAAAAGCTCCCTCCCCCGGCTGCAGATCGTAAGCAAGGCCGTTCTCGTCCAGTGCAGCGGCCAGCGCGGCTTCCGCCTTGTCCCAGGTTTCGTCGGAGCCGACGCGCTTCTCGGGGCGGGTGGACAGCTTGACCAGTACATCGCTGAAACCGAAGTCGGCATAGACTTCCTGAAGCATCACGATGAACGAGGCAACTTCACCGCGCACCTGCTCTTCGGTGCAGAAAATATGTGCATCGTCCTGAGTAAAGCCACGCACGCGCATCAATCCGTGCAGCGCACCAGAGGGCTCGTTACGATGACAGGAGCCGAACTCGGCCAGACGCAAAGGCAAATCGCGATAGCTGTGCAGTCCATGATTAAAAATCTGGACATGCCCAGGGCAATTCATCGGCTTGACCGCGTAATCACGATTTTCCGACGCAGTGGTGAACATGTTTTCGCGGTAATTTTCCCAGTGGCCGGACTTTTCCCACAGCGAGCGGTCCATCACCAGAGGCGTGCGCACCTCCTGATAGCCATGATCAATAAACTTGGTGCGCATGTACTGTTCGATTTCCTGCCACAGCGACCAGCCCTTGGGGTGCCAGAACACCATGCCAGGCGCCTCGTCCTGCATGTGGAAGAAATCGAGCTGTTTGCCCAGTTTTCGATGGTCGCGCTTCTCCGCCTCTTCCAGCATGTGCAGATAAGCGTCGAGGTCTTCCTTCTTCGCCCAAGCCGTACCGTAGATGCGCTGCAGCATCTCGTTCCTGGAATCACCGCGCCAATAGGCTCCGGCCACCTTCATCAGCTTGAATACCTTGAGCTTGCCGGTTGATGGCACATGCGGCCCACGGCAGAGATCGGTGAAGTCGCCTTCGGTATAAAGCGAAACATCCTCACCGGCCGGGATGCTCTCGATGATTTCGGCCTTGTAGTGCTCGCCGATGGACTTGAAATAAGCCACCGCTTCGTCGCGCGGCAGCACTTTGCGCGTCACAGGGATATCGCGCTTGGCGAGCTCAGCCATGCGCTTTTCAATGGCCTCGAGGTCTTCAGGCGTAAACGGGCGCTTGTACGAAAAATCGTAAAAAAACCCGTTATCGATGACCGGGCCGATAGTGACTTGCGCTTCGGGAAACAGTTCCTTGACGGCATAGGCCAGCAAATGCGCCATGGAGTGGCGAATGACATCCAGGCCATCTGCATCCCGGTCGGTGATGATGGCAAGATCGGAGTCTTCGGAAATGAGAAAGGATGTGTCGACCAGCGTGCCGTTGACCTTGCCGGCCAACGCGGCCCGGGCCAAGCCGGCGCCGATATTCTGCGCCACATCGAACACGGTCACCGGCGCATCGAATTTGCGCTCGGAGCCGTCCGGCAAACGGATAACTGGCATCGTGACTTCCCGTAATCGGACCGCAAAAATAACAAAAGCCGTCAAGCGGCTTTTGTTTTGGTGTTGGTAGGCGCGATTGGACTCGAACCAACGACCCCCACCATGTCAAGGTGGTGCTCTAACCAGCTGAGCTACGCGCCTAAAGAGCTGCGCATTCTAGCGAATAAAATGCCGGGAAGCAAATCCAGAATCGCACTTTTGTTAAACGTTATAATAACGCCCTTCGCCGAACACCCACCTATCATGTCGAAACATCACCTTTCCATCGAAGAATCCATTGCCGACGAAGTCGCGGCTCAGGGTTATGCCATCAGACCCGAATTTCTTTCCGCCAGCGAGGTAACTGCATTGGCAAAAGACCTTCGCGCCTTCCAGCAATCAGGGGAGATGCATGGTGCAGGCATAGGCAAAGATGCCGAGATTACCAACAGCGTGCGCGGCGATTTCATTCACTGGCTGGATGAAGCAACGGCTACAGGGGCGCAGCAGGCGTATCTGCAGCGACTGGAAAAGCTACGCCTCGCTTTTAACCAGACGCTCTATCTTGGCCTGTTCGAATTCGAAGGACACTTCGCCAGCTATCCACCCGGCGCTTACTATCGCAAGCATCTGGATCAGTTCCAGCACGACAGCCAACGCGCTTTGACTTGCATTCTTTATCTGAACGACGCATGGCTGGAAGCGGATGGCGGCCTGTTGCGCATTTATCTCGACGAAAATGACGATACCATTTACCGCGACATCCAGCCCGAAGGCGGCACGCTGGTCACGTTTCTCTCCTCACGCTTCTGGCATGAGGTGCTCCCGGCACAGCGTGAACGCCTGAGCATTACCGGCTGGTTTCGTACCCGCCCCGCCCAACCGCCGATCTGAACCATGGACAAACACGCGATACAACAGATGTTCGCCCCCGAGGCATTCAATGCTACCGGCCATGCCTTGATCGACCTGCTTACCCGTTACCTGGCCGACAACCTCGACGGCAAGGGCCCCGTCCTGGATTGGCAACCTCCGGCCATCGCCATGTCGCAGTGGCAAGCTGAACTTCCACGGCACGGCACTCACACTCCCGAGCAATTACTGCAAACGCTTCAAGATGAAATTCTTTCTGCAAGCTTGCACATTCATCATCCACGCAACCTGGGCCACCAGGTGGCAACGCCGCTGCCGATGGCTGCACTTTGCGACCTCGTGGCCGCCCTGACCAATCAGGCAATGGCAGTTTATGAAACCGGGCCAAGTGCTACCTTGCTGGAGCGTCAGGTCTTGCGCTGGATGGGCGAATTAATTGGCTGGCAACAAACTGAAGGCGTCCTGACCTTTGGCGGAGCGCAAGCCAACCTGACCGCCTTACTAGCAGCCCGTCAGGTCAAAACCAACTGGAACGCCTGGCAGCATGGCGTCAGTGCCGGCCCTCCCTTGCGCTTGCTGGCCAGCGAACATGCGCATTACTCGGTCAGCCGGGCGGCGGGCATCATGGGACTAGGCACCGATGCCGTGGTCAAGGTCGCGGCCGACGAACAAGGCCGCATGGACATGGCCACTCTCCATCAAGCCTGGCAGCGATGTACCGACGGGGGAACAATGCCGTTCGCCGTTGTCGCGACGGCCGGCTGCACACCCACCGGCAGCATCGACCCTCTCATCGAGATCGCTGCCTTCTGTCGCGCGCATGACCTGTGGCTGCACGTCGATGGAGCACATGGTGCATCCTCTCTCCTTTCAGACAAGTATCGCTCCCTGCTGGAGGGCATGGCCCTGGCCGATTCAGTGGTTTGGGATGGCCACAAGTTACTCTATATGCCGGCTACTGTATCCGCCGTGCTGTTCCGCGAACCGCAGCACAGCTATGCCGCGTTTGCACAAGAAGCTTCCTATCTTTTTCAAGGCAGCAGCGACGCGGAAGAGGCATATAACACCAGTTACCGCACGATCGAATGTACCAAGCGCATGATGGGACTGAAACTGTGGGCAGCGTTTTCGCTCTATGGGGTCGAAAAGTTAGGCGGGCTGGTTGACCAGGTATTCGCCACAGCCCGACTGCTGGCTGAAAAACTGCTCGCCGCGCCAGATTTCGAATTGTTGATGATGCCGCAAACCAATATTGTCTGCTTCCGCTACGGCTTTGACGACCAATCTGGAATACGTAAAAAACTCGTGGAAAGCGGCGCCTTCCACCTGACCCAGGTCAATCTGCATGGCGAGATCTGGTTGCGTACCACCATCATGAATCCTTTCACCGCCGAAAGCGATCTGGATGCGCTTCTTGTTGCGATACGCCAAAACGCTTAGCACGGGCGCAGCAAGACGTGCATTAATGGCAATGCCTGTTGCAATCCTCCATTAAGTCGCATACTTGCGATATGACCCCCGAAACGCTGCTTGAATTGCTCAAGGAAATCGAGAAAGAGGACCCCATCGATTTCAGCGGGCTCCCCTTCGAAGAGGACGACCTCCGTTCACTGGCGTGCCTGAATGTTTTGGAACTCATGAACAACTGGCCGCAGGGCGCCAATGCTGAGGCTAGAGATATCATCATGGCGGCTACCATCACCAGGCTGGTGCTGGAAAATATGGTGTTGCAAGCCCGAATTTCCCTTCTGATCCAGGACGAATAATCGTCGTCACGTTTACCCCCCAAGTCTAACTTTACATCGACCAAACCAAAGAAAAAGGCCGCGATCAAGCGGCCTTTGATCAATGAATATCGCCAATTTAGCGATGGTGGTGGCGATGGTGACGATAGTGCCTGTCACCACCCCGCCATTGGCGATCATGTCCTCGCCACTTGTGATCGTGGCCGTAGTAATGGCGCGGCTCGCTGTAGTAGATGTGCGCAGGCGCTCCATAGTAGCGTACCGGTGCCGGCTCGTAATAGACCACGGCCGGAGGCGCATGATAGACGACGGCAGGCGGCGCGGCATAATAGCCCGGAATGCCAATATTCACGCTCAGGCCGAAAGAGTCCCGCGCATAAGCGCTGCCCATTCCACCCACCGCAAGTACGGCGGTCAGCATCACGATTCGCAATGTTTTCATCTTCAATCTCCTTCATTCTCAAGGGGCTCAAGCTGTTAACGCACGGAGTTTGTTGTTGGTTTACTTTTCCGGCCGCCCTTGCTCAGGCGTCGTTTAAATCGCGGGCGATTCGGCGTGTAACGCCATTCCTGCCCAACTATCCAGTTAGAGCCGTTTCTAGAGGCGTGGTTTCGAAAGGAAATGTAAAAGCTTGTAAGAGTTTGTCCGTCAGGACCACGCACCGGAGAGGTGCTTTTCCGCCCAGAACAGGGCTACCATGGTTTTTCCGTCAGTGATTTCGCCGCGCCGCATGGCTTCCATCGCTTCCGCGAGTGTCAATGTAAATACTTCCAGAGACTCATCCAGGTCGCGCTGATGGCGTCCGTCCTGCAACCCGGTGGCAAGATAGATCAGGATGCGCTCGTCGGAGTAGCCGATGCAGGGATGCAAGGTCGTCAGATAGCGCCAGTCGCTTGCGGTATAGCCGGTTTCTTCCTGTAGCTCACGTTGCCCGGTCTGCAATGGGTCTTCATTGGGGTCGATCTTCCCGGCAGGCAATTCGATAAAGGCTCGGCCCAGCGGGTAGCGAAACTGTCGCTCGAATACCAGCCGGCCATCATCAAGTATGGGAACAATCAGCACAGCACCCGGATGGACGATGTATTCGCGGGTAGTTTCGTAACCGTTATGCAAGCGCACCACGTCACGCTTGGCATGCATCAGCTTGCCCTGAAAAACGGTTTCGGAGGAAATACGAGTTTCGGTAAGTTTATCCTGGCTCATTTACGCCACAGATAACGCCAGACGAAGCCGGGGAATGCGAACACGATGAATAGCGCCCCGGTTGTCGCGTAAAACTGCCATCCCTGCGGCGCCACCTGCCCCATGCTGGAACGCTCTACGAAATATGCGATAGCACCAAGGACGAAATACAGCACGATCAACTCCAGCAGGCGCCAGCCAAGATGCTTGTTCTGTAACGGCAACACGAAGAAGAGCCGCTCCGAAAACCACGGCAGGTTGGCCGCCAGCAGCGCCAGCAGGATCAGGACAAGATGCATTGCGTTCATTGCAGGCTATGAGCCACAGCATAGGCGCATAGTTCCATCAGGCGTTGCGGCATCAATCCCAATACCAGCACGGCAAGGCCATTGACGCCGAGTACCAGCGCCATATCGGGAGACGGGGCAATCGGCTCCATATCCTGCGGTTCATCGAAATACATCAGCTTGACTACACGCAGATAGTAGAACGCCCCCACCGCCGCCATCAGCACCGCAAAGATTACCAGACTGACGAAACCGGCCTGCAGGGCCGCCTGAAGCACGGTGAACTTGGCATAAAACCCCAGCGTCGGCGGCACCCCTGCCATCGAGAACATCAGCAGCAGCATCAGGAAGGCATACCACGGGCTGCGCTGATTCAAGCCTTTTAAATCGTCCAGGTTTTCCGCTTCGAAGCCCTTGCGCGACAGCAGCAGGATCATGCCGAAGCCACCCAGTGTCATCAGCACATAGGCCGAAACGTAGAACATCGAGGAAATGTAGCCGTTCATGCTGCCACTCAAAAAGCCGAACAACAAAAAGCCGATGTGGGAAATCGCCGAATAGGCCAGCATGCGCTTCAAATTGGTCTGCGCGATGGCGGTGATATTACCGATACTGATCGACAGCACCGCCATGATAATCAGCATGCCCTGCCAATCGACGGTCATCACCTGCAATCCCTGGATCAGCAAGCGAATAACGAAGGCGAAGGCGGCAAATTTCGGCACCGAGCCAACCAGCAACGTCACAGCCGTGGGTGCGCCATGATAAACATCCGGCAGCCACATCTGGAAAGGCACTGCTCCTAGCTTGAATGCAAGGCCGGCAACCACGAATACAAGGCCGAGTATCAGCACGGAGCGGTCACCGACACCATTGAATAGCGCGGCACTGACCTGGCTGATTTCCAGCGCACCGGTTGCACCATAGAGCATCGACATGCCATACAACAACATGCCGGAAGCCAATGCACCGAGCACGAAGTACTTCATCGCCGCTTCTGTCGCACGGGCATTGTCGCGATCCAGCGCCACCAATGAGTACAGGCACAATGAAAGCAGTTCCAGGCCCATATACAAGGTGAGGAAATGCTGGCCCGAGACCATGATCATCATCCCCAGCATCGCGAACAGTACCAGCGCGAAGAACTCGCCGCGATACATGCCGCGCAGCGCAATATAAGTACGTGAATACACCAGCACCATCGACGTACCAAGGTAAATCATCAGCTTGAGAACGTCGGACAACGGATCATCGACGAACATGCCATTGAAGGCATAGCCGACTGCCGGAATATGTGTCGAGACAGTAATGAATGCAGCGCCGAGCAGAGTCAGTTGCGTCAGGATGTAGGCGATGAACCGATTGCGTTGCGTCAGGAACAGATCGGCCAGCAGGACCACCATGGCCATGCACAGCACGAAAATTTCCGGCAATGCGGTGATCAGATCGTAGGTAATTGCGTTATTCATCTTGTTCAGCCTGGAATCTTGCTTTGGGCGAGGTGCGAGAGCAACTGGCCAACCGTTGCATGCGTCAATTCGGTTATTGGCTGCGGATACAGGCCGAAGCCCAGCACCATCAGCGCCAACACGCCCAATATCAGGAATTCACGCTTGCTCAGGTCTTGCAGTTCGGCCACATGCGAGTTGCCAACCGCGCCAAAAAATACGCGCTTGACCATCCAGAGCGTGTAAGCCGCGCCCAAAATCAGCGTGGTTGCAGCCAGGAACGCATACCAGAAGTTTTCCTGTATCGCGCCAAGAATGATCAGGAACTCGCCTACAAAACCGGAGGTCCCCGGCAGACCTGCGTTTGCCATCGCAAACAGCACGGCAAAAGCAGTGAATACCGGCATGGTATTCACCACACCACCGTAATCGGCGATCTGGCGCGAGTGCATACGGTCGTACAGGACGCCCACGCAAAGGAACATCGCGCCGGAAATGAAGCCGTGCGAAATCATCTGCACAATGCCGCCTTCCATACCGAGCGGATTGAAGATGAACATGCCAAGCGTGACGAAGCCCATGTGCGAAATCGACGAGTAGGCGATCAGCTTTTTCATGTCTTGCTGCGCCAGCGCGACGAAGGCGATATACACCACGGCAATCAACGACAGGGCTATCATCGGCGTCGCCAGGTAATGCGCCGCGTCAGGCGCGATCGGCATCGCATAGCGCAAAAAACCGTAAGCGCCGAGCTTCAGCATGATCGCCGCCAGCACCACCGACCCTCCCGTTGGCGCCTCAACGTGGGCATCCGGCAACCAGGTGTGTACCGGCCACATCGGGATCTTCACCGCGAAAGCCATGAAGAACGCGAAGAAAATGAACAGCTGCACCGACAGCGGCAACGGCAGCATGTAGTAGTCGACGATTTCGAAGCTGTTGCTCTGGTGGAACAAGTAGATGAAGGCCACCAGCATCAGCAGCGAGCCGAGCAAGGTATAGAGGAAGAACTTGATGGTCGCGTACACGCGGTTCGGACCGCCCCAGATGCCGATGACGAGGAACATCGGTATCAGCATCGATTCCCAGAACACATAGAACAGGATGCCATCCAGCGCGGAGAACACGCCTATCATCAGGCCGGACATGATGAGGAACGCCGCCATGTATTGCGCGACACGCTTCTGAATCACCTCCCAACCAGCCAGCACTACGATCAACGTAGTGAAGCTGGTGAGCAGGATCAGCGGCACGGCAATGCCGTCCACCCCCAGGTGGTAATGAATGTTGAAGCTGGGAATCCAGTTGTAACCTTCCTGGAACTGGAAACCGCCATCGGCTTTATCGAAGCGCGTATAGAGCGGCAACGTCACCAGAAACCCGGCGATACTGCCAAGCAGCGCCAGCCAGCGCGTCAGTCCAGCACGTTGATCGCTGCCGACGGCAAGGACCAGAATGCCGGCTGCGACGGGCACCCAGATGGAAAGGCTAAGGATATTCGACTCGAACATGGATTAGGTTTTCTTATGTCTTCATGAAGAACGTCAGCAAGACGAATACGCCGATTATCATCGCAAAGGCGTAGTGATAAATCAGGCCGGACTGTAGATGGCGCACTACAGAAGAGATGCGTCCAATCAGGCGCGCCGTGCCGTTGACCATGAAACCATCGATGATCTTCACGTCGCCGACCTGCCAAAGCTTGCCGCCGATGTAGCGCGCGCCGCCGGCGAAGAATCTTTCGTTGAAGCTGTCGAAGCCGTACTTGTTGTCGAGGATGCGGTAAATCAGCATGAACCTGCTCTGTATGACCGCCGGCAGATCCGGGCGCTTCAAATACAGGAACCAGGCGCTGGCGATGCCTGCGACCGCCAGCCAGAACGGTGCGGCCGTCAGGCCATGCAGTGCGAAAGGCAACCAACCGTGAAATTCGCTACCGATATGGCGCAGCACGTCATGCTCGGGGCGAACCACGATGGCATTGCCAAAGAAACCGCCGAATAACATTGGCTCGATGTAAAGCAGACCGGCGAAGAACGACGGCACCGCCAGGAAGATTAACGGGATGGTCACCACCCACGGCGACTCGTGCGGCTTCTGGCCGGGAGCGAGGCCGTGATGATGGTCGGCGGAAACCTCCTCATCGTCATGATCGCCCTCGTGGTCGTCGTGGTTGTGACCGAAGCGCTCTTCGCCATGGAATGCGAGGAACAGTTGGCGGAAGCTGTAGAACGCTGTCACGAACACGCCGGCCATCACTGCAAAATAGGCAAAACCGGCGCCGGGAATATGGGACGCGTGTACCGCTTCGATAATGGCATCCTTGGAATAGAAACCGGCGAACGGCGGTATCCCGGCCAAAGCCAGTGAGCCGATGACCGAAGTAATGTACGTAATCGGCAGGTATTTGCGCAGACCGCCCATGCGGCGCAGATCCTGCTCGTGGTGCATCGCCATGATCACCGAACCGGCGGCGAGGAACAACAGCGCCTTGAAGAAGGCATGCGTCATCAGGTGGAAGATCGCCGCCGAATAGGCAGACACACCTAGAGCCACGGTCATGTAGCCCAGCTGCGACAATGTCGAATAAGCCACCACCCGCTTGATGTCGTTCTGGATAATACCGAGGAAAGCCATGAACAAGGCGGTGATACTGCCGATGATCAGCACGAAGGACAGCGCGGTGGTGGAAAGCTCAAACAGCGGCGACATGCGCGCCACCATGAATATGCCGGCCGTCACCATGGTCGCGGCGTGGATCAGCGCGGAAATCGGCGTCGGGCCTTCCATCGAGTCGGGCAGCCATACATGCAACGGCACCTGCGCGGACTTGCCCATCGCACCGATGAACAGCAGGATGCAGATCACCGTCATCAGCGACCATTCGCTTCCCGGGATCAGGCTTACCGTGGCATCGGCGAACTGCGGCGCGATAGAGAATACCGCAGCGTAATCCAGGCTGCCCAGGTAATACAGCACCATGCCAATGCCGAGCAGGAAGCCGAAGTCTCCGACGCGGTTGACCAGAAAGGCTTTCAGGTTGGCGTAGATCGCCGTCGGCCGCGTGAACCAGAAGCCGATCAGCAGGTAGGAAACCAGGCCCACCGCTTCCCAGCCGAAGAAGAGCTGCATGAAGTTGTTGCTCATCACCAGCATCAGCATGGAGAAGGTGAACAGCGAAATGTAGCTGAAGAAGCGGCTGTAGCCGGGGTCTTCATGCATGTAGCCGATGGTGTAGATATGCACCATCAGCGACACGAAAGTGACGATCACCATCATCGTTGCGGAGAGCTGGTCGATCAGAAAGCCGACTTCAAAGCTGGTGTCGCCGCTGGTGAGCCAGGTATAGACCGTGCCGTTGAAGAGGTGACCTTGCAGCACGTCGATCAGCACATAAGCCGACAGACCAAACGCCGCCGCTACCGCGGGAATCGTGATCAAGTGTGCAGCAGCGCGCGGCAGTTTGCTGCCGAACAGACCGACCACGGCGGCCGCAAACAAGGGCAGCAGTGGGATCAACAAGTAGATTTTTTGCATCTCGGTCATGATTTAGCTATCAGCTTTCAGCGGTCAGCCCTTCAGGCTATTCAGGTCGTCTACGTTAATTGTGTTCAGGTTGCGGAACAGCACCACCAGAATCGCCAGGCCGATTGCCGACTCCGCCGCCGCGACAGTAAGAATGAAGAACACGAACACCTGCCCGGCCGTATCGTTCAGATAATGCGAGAAGGCAATGAAATTCATGTTCACTGCCAGCAGCATCAGTTCGATGGCCATCAATAGAACAATGACGTTCTTGCGATTAAGGAAAATGCCGACCACGCTGATTGCGAACAGCAAGGAACCGAGAATGAGGTAATGCGACAAGCCGACGCTCATTTTTGCTCTCCCTCAGCAGCAGGTTCATCTTTTTCTGCGGGCATGCTGACCATGCGGATACGGTCGGCACGTTTCACCTGCACCTGCTTGGCAGGATCGTTATGCTTGATGCCCACACGACGGCGCAAGGTCAGCGCGATGGCCGCGACGATCGCCACTAGCAATATCACGGAAGCGATTTCGAACGGATAAACGTAATCGGTATATAACAGGCGACCCAGTTCGGCAGTATTGCTGTAATCGGCGCCGTGTTTTTCAGGTACTGCATAGCCGAAATGCTTGCTGCCCAGCACCATCACCATTTCCAGCGCCATCAGCACACCCACGAACCCCGCCAGCGGGGCGTAATCCCAGAAACCCTCGCGCAGTTTGTCGAGATTGATGTCGAGCATCATCACCACAAACAGGAACAGCACCATCACCGCGCCAACATAGACCAGCACCAGCACGATGGCGAGGAATTCTGCTTCCAGCAGCAGCCAGATGCCAGCTGCGGTGAAGAACGCCAGCACAAGGAACAGAGCTGCCTGGACCGGATTGCGGGTGGTAATGACGCGCAGGCCGGCAAACAGCAGGATCGCAGCCAGCGCATAGAACACATAGTCTTGAAAAATCATTGCCGCCCTTTACCGATATTTCGCATCCGCGGAGCGGTCTTCCGCGATCTGTTGTTCGTGTTTGTCGCCTACCGCCAGCAGCATCGGCTTGGTGTATAGCAGGTCGCCGCGCTTCTCGCCGTGATAATCGAAAATGCGTGTCTCGACGATGGAGTCCACCGGGCAGGATTCTTCGCAGAAACCGCAGAAAATGCATTTTGTCAGGTCAATGTCGTAGCGCGTAGTGCGACGCGTGTTGTCCTCGCGCTGCTCGGATTCGATAGTAATCGCCATTGCCGGGCAGACCGCCTCGCACAGTTTGCAGGCAATGCAGCGCTCCTCCCCGTTGGGATAGCGGCGCAGCGCATGCAGGCCGCGGAAGCGCGAACTCATCGGCGTGCGTTCTTCCGGATACTGCACTGTAATCTTGCGTGCGAAGAAATAGCGACCGGTCAGCGTCATGCCCTTGAGCAACTCAAGCAGCATCAGGCTGGAGAAAAGGTCTTTTATGCGGTTGATCATGTCGCTTTCCTCAATGGAACAGATAGGCCAGCGGGGTTTGCATCATCGCGCCAACAACCACGATCCATACCAGCGTGATCGGGATGAAGACCTTCCAACCCAGGCGCATGATCTGGTCATAGCGATATCGCGGGAAAGTAGCGCGGAACCAAAGGAAGAAAAACAGCAGCCCAGCCACCTTGATTGCCAGCCATGGGAAACCATCCGGCAGGAAAGGCACCGGCGACAGCCAGCCGCCAAGGAACATGACTGCAGCCAGCGTAGCCACCAGGATCATGTTCGCGTATTCCGCGAGGAAGAACACCGCGAACGCCATGCCGGAATATTCCACGTGAAAACCGGCAACAATTTCGGACTCGCCTTCAGCCACGTCGAATGGCGCGCGGTTGGTTTCCGCCACGGCGCTGATGAAATAGACAATGAACAGCGGGAACAGCGGCAGCCAATACCATTGCCAGAAACCGCCGGCCTGCGCCATGACGATCTTGCCGAGATTCAGGCTGTTGGCAGCCATCAGAACCCCCACCAGCGCGAAGCCCATCGCGATTTCGTAGGACACGATCTGTGCCGCACTGCGCAGCGATCCGAGGAAGGCATATTTGGAGTTGGAAGCCCAACCGGCGATGATCACACCGTAGACGCCCACCGACGTCATCGCCAAGATATACAGCAGGCCGGCGTCGATGTCAGCCAGGACCAGATTCAGGTCGAAAGGCACCACTGCCCATGCCGCCAAGGCCGGACCCAGCACCAGCACCGGCGCCAGCAGGAACAGGAATTTGTTCGCAGCCGTCGGCAGGATGATTTCCTTGAACAGCAGCTTGATGCCGTCCGCCAAAGGTTGGAGCAGGCCGTAGTAGCCAACGCGATTCGGTCCGATACGCACTTGCATGAAACCGATGACCTTGCGCTCAGCGAGCGTCAGGTAGGCTACCGCCCCCATCAGTGGCAGGATAATGGCGACAATTTTGGCCAAGTTCCACACTATCGGCCAAAGAGGCCCGAAGAATTGCTGGAGAGTGTCCATCATGCGACTTTCTCCACCGTAAGTTCGCCGAACAGGTCGCCGAGCGCGGCGGTTTCGGTGCAGACCGGAATGCGCACGCAATCGTCGTATACGCGGTCGTCGCGACGAACTGGCAACTCAATACTGACGCCAGCTTGCGTCACCCGGGCATTCTCGCCTTCGCTAAGACCCAGCTTTGCCAGCAGCGCAGCGTTCATCGCCGCATGGCCGAAACCGGTCTTGTGCGTTTTCTGCAACGAAGGGGCACGTCGCACGATGGCATCCGACTGGTACAGCGGGATTTCGCCGACACGCTGCAGCACGCCCTCCTTGACCTGGACGTTGACGTCGACCAGGTGCCGCAGGTTGTTGTTGAGTCGCTTCCATACGAATTGCGAAGGACGCTCGCCGGCCAGGATCTCGTCCTTGACCTGCTCACTGCTGTCGTAATCAAAGCCTTGCAGGCCCAACAGATTTCCCAGCACACGCAGAACCTTCCAGCCTGGACGGCATTCGCCCTGCGGCTTGACCGCAGCGGCAAAGCTCTGCACACGGCCTTCCATGCTGGTGAAAGTGCCGGAAGTCTCGGTGAATGGCGCAATGGGCAAGAGTACGTCCGCATCTCGTAGCGATTCGGATTTATATGCCGTCAGGGCCACGACACATCCGGCAGCCTTCAAAGCCTGGTTGACGAGCTGTGCGTTGTGACAATCCAGCTCCGGCTCGATATTGACCAGAACATAAGCGGAGCGTGGCTGTTCCAGCATGCTGCGTGCATTCAGGCCGTCAGGTTTGGGTAGCACGCCGGCGAGGTCCATGCCGACGCGGTTCGCTGCATCGGAAAGAACGCCGAAAGTTGCGCCGCACAGCGCTGAAATCGCTTCGGCCAGACTGTAAATTTCTGAATAGCGCGGATGGTGCTGCGCGATATTGCCGAGGAAGACGCCTACGCGCGGGTTGACCAGATCGTAATCCTTGCCCAGACCGGCCAGGCTTTCGGCCATAGCTTTCGCATTGTCCCAGACCACGACGCCTTCCAGCAACTGGCTGAGCGAGGGCGGCAAGCACAGCGAAAGGCGCTGCAAGCCCGACATGGCTTTGAGGACCTGCGATAGCACGTTGACCATGTCGTTGGGTGTGCAAATGGCCTTGTGTGCAACTGGAACCAACGGATCATCGTCGACCGGGTTAATCAACGAGAGCTCGGCACCGTTCAGCTTGACGGCATGACGCAAACGATGCGCCAGCAGCGGATGTTCATTCCGCAGGCTGCTACCGATGACGAGCACGCGATCCATTTCCTGCAAATCTGGAATATTGCAGCCCATCCATGGCGTACCCTGGAACTGGCCATCCATGCGGAAATCGCTGCGGCGCAGGCGGTGATCGATATTGCCGCAACCAAGGCCGTGAGCCAGCTTGCGGGCAAGATAGCCCTCCTCCATCGTACTGTTGGGCGACACGAGCACGCCGATGGCCTCGCCGCCTTCGCGGTCCGCAGTATCTTTCAAACGACTGGCGGCAAATTCCAGCGCGCTTTGCCAGTCGGTTTCCACCCACTGGTCGCAACGGCGGATCATCGGTACCGTCAGGCGCTCAGAGCTGTTCAAACCCTCATAGGAATAACGGTCGCGATCGGAAATCCAGCATTCGTTGATGCTTTCTTTCTCGCGCGGCAACACGCGCATCACGCGATTGCCCTTCACGTGGACTTCAACTTGAGAGCCCAAACCGTCATGCGGTGCGACAGAAGGACGGCGGATCAGCTCCCAGCTGCGCGCGGTGTAACGGAACGGCTTGGAAGTCAGCGCGCCGACCGGGCACAAATCGATGATGTTGCCGGAAAGCTCGGATTCGACGCTCTTGTCGACATAGGCAGTGATCTCGGCATGTTCGCCGCGGCCGATCAGGCCCAACTCCATCATGCCGCCGATCTCCTTGAGGAAACGGACGCAGCGCGTGCACTGGATGCAGCGGGTCATGTCGGTGGCGACCAGCGGGCCGATATTCTTGTTCAGCACCACGCGCTTTTCTTCGGTGTAACGCGAAGCGGGCGCGCCGTAACCAACGGCAATGTCCTGCAACTCACACTCGCCGCCCTGGTCGCAGATCGGGCAATCCAGAGGATGGTTGATCAGCAGGAATTCCATCACGCTTTTTTGCGCTTCGATGGCAGACTTGGAGCGCGTATAGATCTTCATGCCGTCGCTGACCGGCGTAGCGCAGGCAGGCAACGGCTTGTTGAATTTCTCGACTTGCACCAGACACATGCGACAGTTGGCCGCGACTGACAGCTTCTTGTGATAGCAGAAACGCGGGATCGGCACGCCGAGCTTGTCCGCAGCATCAATGATCGTGGTGCCGTGTTCGACTTCTACCTGCTTGCCGTCGATTTCGATATTCAGCATGTTATTTACCCGTCACCATGCTCTTGCCGTGCTGAATGTAGTATTCAAACTCGGGTCGGAAATGTTTGATAAAGCTCAGCACCGGCGTCGCCGCTGCGTCACCCAGCGCGCAGATGGTGCGGCCGGAAATGTTGTTGCTCACGTCGCTCAGCAAATCGAGGTCTTCCATGCGCCCCTTGCCGTCCACGATGCGCTTGACCACCCGATACAACCAGCCGGTACCTTCACGGCACGGCGTACATTGCCCGCAGGATTCCTCAAAGAAGAAGTAGGACAATCGTTTTAGCGTCTGCACCATGCAAGTAGAGTCATCCATGACGATCACGGAGCCGGCGCCCAGACTGGAGCCTGCCTTGGACAAACCGTCGTAATCCATGGTCGCACCCATGATAGCCGCTGCCGGCATCACTGCGGTGGAAGGACCGCCGGGGATGACCGCCTTGAGCTGGCGCCCCTTCCATATACCGCCGCACAGCGCCAACAGTTCGGGGAACGGAATGCCCATATTGACTTCATAATTGCCCGGCTTCTCGACATGTCCGGAAACCGCGAACAGCTTGGTGCCGCCCGAGTTGGCAATACCGAGATCCATGAATGCCTGACCGCCATGCTGCATGATGAACGGGACAGAGGCGTAGGACTCGGTGTTGTTGACATTGGTCGGCTTGCCGTACACGCCGAAACTAGCCGGGAAAGGCGGCTTGAAGCGTGGCTGACCTTTCTTGCCTTCGATGGATTCGATCAGTGCGGTCTCTTCGCCACAGATATAGGCACCGTAACCGTGATGCGCATACAGATCGAAGCTGAAGTTGGTATCGAACAGGTTTTCGCCGAGAAAGCCTGCTGCACGTGCTTCATCCAACGCTTTTTCGAAGAAGACATAGTCTTCCCAGATTTCGCCGTGGATATAGTTGTAGCCGACGCGCGCACCTAGTGTGTAGGCGGCAATCGCCATACCCTCGATCAACTGGTGCGGGTTATAGCGGATGATGTCGCGGTCCTTGAAGGTGCCCGGCTCGCCTTCATCGGTGTTGCAAACAAGATACTTGGTGCCGTCGAAATAGCGCGGCATGAAGCTCCACTTCAGGCCGGTGGGGAAGCCCGCACCGCCCCGGCCGCGCAGACCGGAAATCTTGACTTGGTTAATAATCTCGGTAGCGGGCACCTTATCGGTAACAATGCGCTTAAGCGTGTCGTAGCCGCCGATGCTGCGATAGGTTTCCAGCGATCCCGGATTGGGCAGATGGAGGGTGCGAAAACAGACTTCATTCGCCATTATTTCAACCCCTCCAGAATCTCATCGACTTTTTCAGGCGTGAGAAACTCGCACATCTGCTTGTTGTTGATATGGAACAGCGGCGCGCCGCCGCAACAGCCCATGCACTCGCCTTCCTTCAGCGTAAACTTGCCGTCCGGCGTCGTTTCGTTGAAACCGATGCCGAGGCAGTTTTCCAGATGCTCGACGATCTCGTCCGAACCACGCAGCGCGCAGGAAATATTGGTGCAGACAGTAATCTTGTACTGGCCGACCGGCTCCAGTTCATACATGTTGTAGAACGTCGCCACTTCCAAAGCGGCGATATCAGGTATGCCCAGATATTCCGCGACGAAAGCGATGGTGTCCTTGGACAGCCAGCCCAGTTCATCCTGCGCGATGCGCAATGCCGACATCACGGCCGATTGACGGCGGTCGGCGGGATACTTGGTCAGTTCCTTGTCGATTTTGGCGAGGGATTCCGGGGATAACATCAGCGATCAATCTCTCCAAAAACGATGTCTTGCGTACCAATGATGGCGACCAGGTCGGCGATCATGTGGCCGCGCGTCATTTCATCCAGCGCAGCGAGGTGGGCAAAACCCGGCGCGCGAATCTTGAGGCGGTAAGGCTTGTTGGCACCGTCCGACACCAGATAGATGCCGAACTCGCCCTTCGGGTGCTCCACTGCGGCATAGGCCTCGCCTGCCGGCACGTGGAAGCCTTCAGTGAACAGCTTGAAGTGGTGGATCAGCGCTTCCATGTCCTGCTTCATGCCTTCGCGTGCCGGCGGCGTGACTTTGTGATCGTCGCTGATGACCGGCCCCGGATTCTTGCGCAGCCAGTCGATACATTGCTTGATAATGCGGTTGGACTGACGGAACTCCTCGATGCGCACCAGATAGCGGTCGTAGGAATCACCGTTCACGCCGATGGGAATGTCAAAATCAAGCCGGTCGTAAACTTCGTAAGGCTGCTTCTTGCGCAAATCCCACGCAAAGCCGGAGCCGCGCAGCATGGGGCCGGTCAGACCCAGCGCCAATGCGCGTTCTGGCGACACCACGCCAATGCCGACGGTACGCTGTTTCCAGATGCGGTTGTCGGTCAGCAGTGTTTCGTACTCGTCGACGTAACCGGGGAAACGGTTGGTGAAATCCTCGATAAAGTCCAGCACCGAACCCTGGCGGTTTTCGTTGAGCGCCTTGATCTCATCCTTGGAACGGAAGCTGTTTTCCTGATACTGCGGCATGCGATCCGGCAGATCGCGGTAGACGCCGCCGGGACGGTAATAGGCCGCGTGCATGCGTGCGCCGGACACCGCTTCGTAAACGTCGAAGAGATCTTCGCGCTCGCGGAAGGCATAGAGGAACACCGTCATTGCGCCCACGTCCAGCGCATGCGCACCCAACCACAGCAGGTGATTGAGAATGCGGGTAATTTCGTCGAACATCACGCGGATGTATTGCGCACGCTCCGGCACTTCCAGACCCATCAGCTTTTCGATGGCCATCACGTAGGCATGCTCGTTGGCCATCATCGACACGTAGTCGAGACGATCCATGTATGGAACGGACTGCAGGAAGGTGCGGTTTTCCGCGAGCTTTTCGGTGCCGCGATGCAGCAGGCCGATATGCGGATCAGCGCGCTCGATGACTTCGCCGTCCAGCTCCAGCACCAGACGCAATACGCCGTGCGCAGCCGGGTGCTGCGGGCCGAAGTTCATGGTGTAGTTACGAATCTCAGCCACGGTGGAAGCCCTCGTCGCGAATGATACGCGGCACGTTGTTACGCTCTTCAATGGAAACCGGCTGATAAACCACCCGTTGCTGATCCGGGTCGTAGCGCATTTCGACGTTGCCTATCATCGGGAAATCCTTGCGGAACGGATGGCCGACGAAGCCGTAATCTGTCAGCAGGCGACGCAGGTCGGGATGGCCATCAAACATCAAACCGAACAGGTCAAACGCCTCGCGCTCGAACCAGTTGGCGGTCGGCCAGACATCGACAACGGTGGCCAGCACAGGAAACTCGTCATCGGCAGCGAACACTTTCAGGCGCACGCGATGATTCAAGGATACCGACAGCAGATGGTAAGCCACGGCAAAGCGCGGGCCGGACCAGGAACCTTCGCCGTATTCGCTGTAATCGATGCCGCACAGGTCGATCAGCTGCTCGAACTTGAGCTCTTCGTGATCGCGCAGTGTTTGGCAGACTTCCAGCAAATCCGCCGGATTGATGCGTATGGTGATTTCGCCAACGTTAACATTGAAATCCGTGATCCTGTCGCCCAGGACAGACTTCAGGCTAGCGGACAGTTTTTCCAGGCGTGGGGACATTGTTTTTATTCTTAGCGGGCGATGGTATTCGTACGTTTGATCTTGTTTTGCAGCTGAATAATGCCATAGAGCAACGCTTCTGCAGTCGGCGGACATCCCGGCACATAGACATCCACCGGCACGATGCGGTCGCAGCCGCGCACCACGGCATAAGAGTAATGATAGTAACCCCCGCCGTTGGCACAGGAGCCCATCGAGATCACCCAGCGCGGTTCGGCCATCTGGTCGTAAACCTTGCGCAAAGCAGGGGCCATCTTGTTGACCAGCGTACCGGCGACAATCATCACGTCAGATTGGCGCGGGCTGGGACGGAACACAATCCCGAAGCGATCCAGGTCGTAGCGCGATGCACCGGCGTGCATCATTTCTACCGCACAGCAGGCCAGCCCGAAAGTCATCGGCCACATCGAGCCAGTGCGCGTGTAGTTGATAACCGTATCGAGCGTCGTGGTGACGAAGCCTTTTTCGAGTACGCCTTCGATGCTCATGCCATCATCCTCACGATCATTCCCATTCCAGTGCGCCCTTCATCCATTCGTAGATGAATCCAACCACCAGGATGCCGAGGAAAACCATCATGGAGATGAAGCCGAACAGGCCGATTTCCTGGATGACGACCGCCCAGGGAAAAAGAAACGCAATTTCGAGATCGAATAGGATAAAGAGGATGGCGACGAGGTAATAACGCACGTCGAATTTCATGCGGGCGTCTTCGAAGGCTTCGAAGCCGCATTCGTAAGGAGAGTTTTTTGCGCTGTCGGGGCGGTGCGGAGCGACCACCTTTCCGAGCACAATTGGCACCACACCTACGCCGAGAGCGACGAGGATGAATAGCAAAATCGGAAAGTAGTTTTCCAGCACGTTTTTATCTAGCCCACCCGGGCAAATCCATCAGAACACATTCACAGGGAACCCGCCAGAAATCTGGCCTTGCGCTCGTTTTTAAAGCTGACAAGATTATCCACTATTCGCCGCTTTACGGTCAACCTTGTTACCGACATTGGTATCCGCGGCGGACGATGCAAATCCTGCCAATAAAAAACCCGCCTGCAATTTGCATAACGGGTTCCTACTAAAATTCATACTGGTGCCGACGGCGAGACTCGAACTCGCACGACTTTCGTCACTACCCCCTCAAGATAGCGTGTCTACCAATTCCACCACGTCGGCAACGTTGGGCATATACCCGGACTGCATTTTAAAACTTATTGAGGGACATCCTTTGCTTTAGGCGCATCCGGCACGGAAGGATCGGACGACTCGGTAGTCGCCGGAACTTCGGTTGTCGGGACCTTGATCACGCTGGAATTCTTGCCGCCATGACCCGAGAGGTATGCCAGGGTCAAACTCGTGATGAAAAACACAGTGACCATACCGGCAGTTGCACGGCTCAGCAGATTTGCAGAGCCACTTACGCCGAACAGACTGCCGGAAGCGCCGCTACCAAAAGCAGCGCCCATGTCGGCACCTTTACCATGTTGCAGCAGAACCAGGCCGATTACGCCCGCCGCCGCGATGACATGTACTACCCAAACGATTGTTTCCATTAACCTTACCAACCCTACATTAATTGGCTGCCCGGCAGATCGCCACAAATTCTTCAGCCACAAGCGATGCGTGACCCACCAACGCACCGTCGATATCCGGCATAGACAGCAATTGTGCCGCATTTGCGACCCGAACGCTACCCCCATGCAGGATTCTCAGCTTGGCTGCAGCTCCTTTATCGAGGCTGGCAACACGATTCCGGATAAAGGAATGCACTGCTTGCGCCTTCTCCGGCGAGGCTCCGCGGCCGGTGCCGATGGCCCACACCGGCTCATAAGCCAGCACACCCTTGCATAGGCCTCTGGGCCCGATGCGATTCAGCACCGCGTCCAGTTGACGAGCAACAACTTCTTCGGTCAGCCCCGCCTCATGTTCCTCACGCGTTTCACCTACGCAGAAGATCGGCTGCATGCCGTCATTGAGCGCCGCCTCGAATTTGGACGCCACCACGGGATCGCTTTCATTGCACAGCTCGCGCCGCTCGGAGTGCCCGATGATCACGTAGCTGCACCCGAAATCCACCAGCATGTGCGGCGCCACCGAGCCGGTAAAAGCACCGGCTTCGAACTGGCTCATATTCTGCGCGCCCCACGCGATATTGGTGTCTTGCAGTATGGCTTGCGCCTGGAACAGGTAAGGCGTTGGCACGCACACCGCGTAATCGGCATTCCTGTAATCGCGGACGCCTTCGGTGATGGCTTTCAGCAGAACCCTATTGGACTCAAGGTTCCCGTACATCTTCCAGTTGCCAATCACCAGCTTGCGACGCATTTGCGTTCTTCCGCACAAAAACGGCGCAATGATACCGGTCAAAGCGATTATGGTCAAAATCGACCGTGCCGCCCGCCCGCCTGCCTGCCACGCATGCCCCTATTATTCTTATTTGTTATAAACATATCAAAACTAATTATTTTTAATTATTCAAACCGGTTGCTAAAGTGCGTCCCATTCGACCGCTATCCAAGGAGCAATCGTATGTCGCAACCAGCCACTCGAGCCAAGCCGACCGTTGCGCAGGAAATTCTGCGCGCCATTGAGAGCGTCCGTTTCGGCTCGATTGAAATCACCGTCCATGAAGGCCGTGTGACACAAATCGAGAAGCGGGAAAAAGTCCGCTTCACTGCCCTGCCGGCAGACAAAACTCAATAAGCCCATCGGACGACCGAAGGCATAGAACCTCGCAATACTCGGAGCTGACCGGACGGCCGGAAGATCTCCAGAACAATTCAACAAGGAGATTGGAATGTCATTCAAGAAAACGCTGCTTAGCTCGCTGTTGATCAGCGGCGGCATTATTACAAGCCCGGCTACGGCTTTCGCCAACGACAGCTCGGAACTGGAGCAGTTGCGTGCCCTGGTACAGGAACTGGATCAGAAAGTTCGTGTGCTTGATCGCAAGAGCGAACTGGCGGCCGAGACCGCCGCGGCAGAAAAAAAAGCGGCACCGGTCGTCAGCGTCAGCGAAAAAGGCTTCAGCCTGAAATCCGCCGACGGCAAAAACGAAATCAAGTTTCGCGGCCTGATTCAAGCCGACCATCGCCATTACAACGAAGGTAGCAAAGATGTGCGCAACCGCTCGAGGGTGCGCGCTGGCGAGCTGGACGAAAACGGCTTTGCCGATACGGGCGACACCTCGCTGCTGCGCCGCGTCCGCCCCACGATCGAAGGCAAAGTGCTGGACAAGTATGCGTTCCGCTTCACCCCGGAATTCGCTGGCGGCAGCGCTTCTGCAGTCGATGCCTATGTCGATGCCAACTTCGCCCCTACTTTCAATGTCCGCGCCGGTAAATTCAAGAGCTTCGTCGGCCTGGAACGCCTGCAAGGTGGCGGAGACATCAAGTTTATCGAACGCAGCTACGTCACGAACGCAATCCTGCCAAATCGCGATCTTGGCGCAGCCGTCTATGGCAGCGTTCTGGATAAGAAACTGGATTACGCATTCGGCATCGTCAACGGCGTAGCCGACGGCGGCAACATCAGTACCGGCAGCGAATACAACGACGAGCGCGAATACACGGCACGCCTGTTCGCCAGCCCCTTCAAGGATCAGGATTCCGTGCTGGCCGGCCTGGGCTTCGGCATCGGCGCCACGTACACCGACTTCCGCGGCGAACAGAATCTGAACTGGACAGATACCAGCGCTGCGGATGCCACGCGCAACGGATTGCCGAGCTATGTTTCCGAAGGCCAGAACACCTTCTTCCGCTACGGCGCCAATGCCGTCGCCAACGGCAAGCGTTTGCGCTGGTCGCCGCAAGCCAATTACTACAACGGGCCGTTCGGCTTCATCACCGAATATGCGCGCGTCAGCCAGGACGTTTCCCTGACCGAGCGCAACCCGGGCGGAACGACCACGCAAGTGGAACTTGCAGACCTGGATGGAACCAAGCGCAGACTGGATCATGATGCTTGGGAAGTCGCAGCTTCGTACCTGCTTACCGGTGAAGATGCCTCGTTCAAGGGCGTCAAGCCAAAGCGCGATTTCGACCTCGACAAGGGCGGCTGGGGTGCCTGGGAGCTGGTCGCGCGCTATAGCCGCATTGATCTGGATGAAGACACCTTCAAGAACAGGAACGGTCAATACGCTGGCGAAAACCGCACTGCGCCAAACACCATCAACAGCGCCTATGCCGATGGCACTCTGAGCGCCGAATCTGCGCAGACATGGACTCTGGGCGTGAACTGGTATCTGAATCAAAACGCCAAGGTCGCACTGAACTACCTACAAACCTCGTTCGACGGTGGCGCAAGCTCGGACGGAGCAACCGCAAACGCCGCCGGAAGCAACATCAAGGACCGCGACGATGAAAAAGCCCTCTTTGCCCGCTTCCAGGTAGCGTTCTGATCATTCATTACCCAATAAATCCAAGGAGCTTCAATGAAAACACCTAAAACATTGCGATTGCTGGCGGCTGCACTTGCCCTGGCAACCCCGCTTGCCTCACTAGCCGCCGACGTGACTCTGCTCAACGTCTCCTACGACCCGACACGCGAACTGTACCAGGACTACAACGCCGCTTTCGCCAAGTACTGGCAGGCCAAGACCGGCGACAAGGTCACCGTCAAGCAATCCCACGGCGGTTCCGGCAAACAGGCGCGCGCCATCATCGACGGGCTGGAGGCCGATGTCGCTACCCTGGCGCTGGCCTATGACGTGGACCAGCTGAACGAGAAAGGCAAGCTGATCCCCAAGGACTGGCAGAAGCGCCTGCAGCACAACAGCTCGCCCTACACCTCGACCATCGTGTTCCTGGTGCGCAAGGGCAACCCGAAGAAGATCAAGGACTGGAACGATCTGGTGAAGCCGGGTATTTCAGTGATTACGCCCAACCCCAAGACCTCGGGCGGTGCCCGCTGGAACTATCTGGCAGCCTGGGCCTATGCGCTGAAGCAGAACAACAACGATGAGGCCAAAGCCAAGGAGTTCGTCGCCAATCTGTTCAAGAACGTGCCAGTGCTGGATTCCGGCGCACGCGGTTCCACCACAACCTTTGTCGAGCGCGGCATCGGTGACGTGCTGCTGGCGTGGGAGAACGAGGCGTTCCTGGCAAAGAAGGAACTGGGGCCGGACAAGGTGGAAATCGTGGTGCCGTCGCTGTCCATCCTGGCCGAACCGCCGGTAACGGTGGTGGATAAGGTCGTGGACCGTCACAAGACACGCAAAGTGGCCGAAGCCTACCTGCAATACCTGTATACCGAAGAAGGCCAGGAGATTGCCGCGAAAAACTACTACCGCCCGACGCTGGAATCCGTGGCGAAGAAGTACGAAGCACAGTTTCCCAAGGTCAGCCTGATCACCATCGACACTGTGTTCGGCGGCTGGACCAAGGCGCAGAAGACGCACTTCTCGGACGGCGGCGTGTTCGACCAGATCTACGGCGCGCGATAAGCGACCTGACGATTACTTGAGATTACGGCGCTGCCATCCTACGGCAGCGCCGTTTTTTTTGACAATTACTTAAACCGATAAGCCCTGGGCATCGAACATGCCCTCGAAGAGTATGGAGCTGAGATAACGCTCTCCGGAATCCGGGAGGATGACAACGATGGTTTTGCCGGCGTGCTCGGGACGCTTAGCGATGCGAACTGCGGCCGCTACCGCCGCGCCGCATGAAATGCCGGAAAGGATGCCCTCCTCTTGCGCCAGACGGCGCGCATAGAGCACGGCGTCTTCATTGCTGACCTGCTCGACTTCATCCACCAACGAGAGATCCAGCACGTCCGGCACGAAACCGGCGCCTATGCCCTGAATCTTGTGTGGCGCGGGCTTCAGTTCCTGACCCTCGCGCGTTTGCGACAGTACCGGGCTGGCGGCCGGCTCGACGGCTACAGTAAGCACGGGCTTGCCCTGGGTGTTTTTGAGGTAGCGGGAAACACCGGTGATCGTACCGCCCGTACCCACGCCGGAAACGAAAATATCGACCGTGCCGTCGGTGTCGTTCCAGATTTCCGGTCCGGTGGTTTGCTCGTGGATAGCAGGATTGGCCGGATTCTTGAATTGTTGCAGCAACACGTAGCGACCTGGGTCGGAGGCGGCAATTTCCTCCGCCTTCGCGATGGCGCCCTTCATGCCCTTGGCACCTTCCGTCAATACCAGTGTCGCCCCGTAGGCGAGCAACAGCTTGCGGCGCTCGATACTCATTGTTTCCGGCATCGTCAGCGTCAGCGGTATGCCCTTGGCTGCCGCAACGAATGCCAGCGCGATGCCGGTATTGCCGCTGGTCGGCTCCACCAGCTCTTTACCCGGCCCCAATAGCCCGCGTTTTTCGGCATCCCACACCATCGCCGCGCCGATACGGCACTTCACGGAGTACGCGGGATTCCGGCCCTCGATCTTGGCGAGAATGGTTGCAGGGGCGCCATCGGTAATGCGGTTCAGCTTCACCAGCGGCGTGCGGCCGATGGAAAGAGAGTTGTCTTGATAGATGTTCATTGTTCTTCTCCGATTACCTGGATGTGGAAAATAAAAAGACCAATGGCCTTGAAGACGCACCGGCCGCTACCGCATCAGGTCAGTTGTGGGATGAGCCGTAATTTAGAGCCAGCCTCGGGTAGTGTCAACTTTAGAACCCAGCCTTATATATTTCTTTTAGTTATTTATATATACATCAATATTCTTTTACATGATTTTTCTGCCGTACTACAGTACCTGCACAGAATTTTGAATAATAAGGATTTCAGCATGCCATATATCATCGAAACACTAAAAGCCGAGTTGCACGAAGCGCTCTATCTCGATCTTGACGAGTTCGGTCTGGAATCCGAGGGGGATGAACTCGTCAGCAAATTCATCGGCCTGCAATTGCGCAGCGCCTTTCAGCCGATTTTCAGCACAATTCTGGGTAAACCGCTGGGATACGAAGCCTTGCTGCGCCCCTCCATCGGCCCGTCCGATCCGTTAACCCCGGCCTTCGCCTTCGGTTTTGCCGACAACCAGGGGCGCCTAGTCAAGTTCGACCGTATTGCCCGAACGCTGCATGCACTTAACTACCTGCATCTGCCCGACACTCGCGGCCTGTTGTTCCTTAACGTGCACCCCAAACTTCTGGTCAGCGTAAACGCCCACGGCAAAGTGTTCGAGCGCATTCTGCATGCCCACTCGGTACCCACGCACAAAGTCGTAATTGAAATTCTGGAAAGCGCCATCGACGCCGACAAGCAATTGGGTGAAGCCATCGACAACTACCGCGATCGCGGCTACCACATCGCCGTCGATGACTTTGGCATCAAGCACTCCAATCTGGATCGCCTGTGGAAGCTTTCGCCTGACTACGTCAAGCTCGACCTCAGCATCATTCATGAAGCCGAGCACAACGCCAAGGTTCGTCGCATGCTGCCCAAGCTCATCGAGATCATCCAGGAACTGGGAGCGCGAGCCGTCGTCGAGGGTATTGAAAACGAAACCCAACACAAGATCGCGCTGGATGCTGGCGGGACACTATTACAGGGCTATCTGCTAGGCAGGCCTGCAGCGGCGAGCGAGTGGCGACAAAGTCAGGCCGCCGAGCCTCCCGCAATCATTGTATAAACTTGCTTCATCTCCTCCCTTGGGCGCGCCAGCGCCCTTTTTTATGCCAGGCCATACATCGGCTATGTGCGGTAGCAGACGGACAATGAAGAGGAAATAGCCGTAGCCTTGACCAAGATGACCATTCATCTACCTGATAGGAGAACACCATGAGCCTTGGAACCATACTTTTGATCGTTCTGATTCTGTTGTTGATCGGCGCTTTTCCTAGCTGGCCGCACAGCAAGAGCTGGGGCTATGGACCAAGTGGGGGCTTGGGCCTGGTGGTAATCATCCTGCTCATACTAGTGTTGATGGGTGCACTATAGAGCACTTACGCGCCAGCGCCCTTTTTCCGTTGGGTTGCTATTCGATAGCTTCCCAAGCATTGATGTCCTTCGCCGGCACCATACGCGCATAGTGGTAATACCGCCCGCCCAGCCATAACACCAGACCGATCACCGCACAGGCCAGTTGCCCAGCAGCCAGCCAAAGAACGGAATGCACCAGAAATGGCGCAGCCAGCCCGGCAACTCCAGCGCTCAACATGGTTTGTGTGAAGGACTGGCAGGAAGCAACCGTGCCACGAATATCCGGAAACAGGTCCATAACCAGCAATGTAAGCACTGGCGCAACCAACGACATTCCCAATGTATAAAAGAATAAGGGCAGCACCGACCACGGCAGGGCTGGTGGGAAATAAAGGTGATAGAGCACATTGGCAGCGGAGGCGCCTATCAGGAAAACATAGCCGAGGGTCATGGTCACTGGAATGGAAATGCGACCGGCGAAACGGTTGGCCATGAGTGCGCCTAGAAATATGCCACCCACCGCTGGCACGAATTGCCAGGCGAACTGATCCGGGCCGAGGCCGAGATGCCGGGTGATAAACACCGGTGCCGCCGCGACGTACAGGAACAATCCGGCAAAATTGAATGCAATCGCACCGGCTTTCAACTGGAAGGCAGGCGACTTGAAAATCTGCTTGTAGCTGTTGGCGAGAAATGTCGGGTTGAACGGCGTGCGGCGGCTTTTTGGCAACGTTTCCGGCAAGCGCTTGTAGCAGTAGTAGAGCAGTAGCACGGTATACACGAACAGCGACAGGAAAATGGCGCGCCAGTTGGAGTACTTGACGATCCAGCCGCCCATGATGGGCGCGATGGCGGGAGCGATGGAGAAGATCATCGTCACCAGCGACAGCAGTCGCGCGGCAGCGGCGTCCTCGTAAAGATCGCGGATGATCGCGCGTCCGACCACCATGCCCGCCCCGGCCGACACCCCTTGCAGCACACGAAACGCCCACAGGTATTCAATGCTATGCGAAGCCGCGCAGCCCAGGGTACCGACCGCGAACACCGCCAGCGCCACCAGCACGATATTGCGGCGACCAAAGGCGTCGGACAGCGCGCCATGCCACAGGATCATGATCGCGAACGCCAGCATGTAGGCGGTCAGCGTCTGCTGCACGGCGACCAGATCCGCGCCCAGCGATTCTTGAATGTCCGGAAACGCCGGTAAATAGGTATCAATCGAGAACGGCCCAAGCATCGCCAACCCGGCCAGCATGAGGGCGAGCAGGTTACTGCTGGGCGTTGGAATCGGATCTGTGGTTGGTAGCTCTTGGCTGTTTTTTCTTGTCGTCATTGGTTGCTTGGAAGTTATTACAAATTGAATGACAGTCCTAAATAACAAAATCGAATAATTTAATTCCAATATATTATTTTTAAGGATTAACCGCCCTCGCTATGATGCGTCATCGTTCACTATAGATGACACCTCATGGCTGTATTGCGTTCCTGGAAATCCCATAGCGTTTTGCCCGGTTTCGGGCTGGCGTTGGGGTTCACCATTCTATATCTCAGCCTGATCGTGCTGATCCCGCTTTCCGCTACCTTCATCAAAACAGCGGAATTGGGCTGGGGCGAGTTCTGGGATGTAGTCACTACACCCCGTGCGCTGGCATCTTATCGCCTTTCTTTCGGTGCCGCTGCGATCGGGGCATTGCTCAACACCGCGTTCGGGCTACTCACCGCATGGGTGCTGGTTCGTTATACCTTTCCCGGAAAGCGGCTGGTGGATGCCTTCGTCGATCTGCCCTTTGCCCTGCCCACCGCCGTCGCCGGTATCGCGCTGACCGCCATCTACGCGCCCAACGGCTGGATCGGGCAATGGCTCGAGCCGCTGGGCGTCAAGGTCGCGTTCACGCCATTGGGCGTAGTGGTAGCGCTCACTTTCATCGGGCTGCCATTCGTGGTACGCACGGTGCAGCCGGTGCTGGAAGATTTGGAAGCCGAAGTTGAAGAGGCCGCCGCCTGCCTCGGCGCCACGCGCTGGCAGACCTTCGTCAAGGTGTTGATGCCCGCGCTGTGGCCGGCACTGATTACCGGCTTCGCGCTGGCCTTCGCCCGTGCCGTGGGTGAATACGGCTCGGTGATTTTCATCGCCGGCAACATGCCGCTGATTTCTGAAATCTCGCCCTTACTCATTATTACCAAGCTGGAGCAGTACGACTACGCCGGCGCGACGGCCATTGCGGTGGTCATGCTGGTGATTTCGTTTGCGCTGCTGCTGTTGATTAATGGTCTCCAATGGTGGATCAGCCGTCGTCATGGAAGGAAAACCGCATAATGTCCGCCGTATTGTCACTCCCATTAACCCCCGCGCCCGGCAAAGTATCGCGCGCCACACAGGAGCCGGCTTGGGTGCGCTGGCTGCTGATCTCCGTCGCGCTGGGCTGGCTCGGGCTGTTCCTGTTCGTGCCGCTTGCGGCGATTTTCACCGAAGCCTTGCGCAAGGGCCTGGAGGTCTACTGGGCCTCGCTCACCGAGCCGGATGCGCTGGCGGCAGTCAAGCTCACCCTGATTGCCGCCGTCATTGCGGTGCCGGCCAACCTGGTGTTCGGCATCGCCGCTGCGTGGGCCATCGCCAAGTTCGAGTTCCGCGGCAAGCAGGTGCTGCTGACGCTGATCGACCTGCCGTTCGCGGTGTCGCCAGTGATCGCTGGCTTGATCTACATGCTGCTGTTCGGCGCGCAGGGCTGGTTTGGCGAGTGGCTGCAGGCACACGACCTGAAAATCGTGTTCGCCGTGCCGGGCATCGTGCTCGCCACCATCTTCGTCACCTTTCCCTTCGTCGCGCGGGAACTGATCCCGCTGATGCAGGCGCAGGGCACGGAAGAGGAGGAAGCCGCCGTCACCATGGGCGCCTCCGGCTGGCAGACACTGTGGCGCGTGACGCTGCCCAACGTGAAATGGGGCCTGCTGTACGGCGTGATTTTGTGTAACGCCCGCGCGATGGGCGAATTCGGCGCGGTGTCGGTGGTGTCGGGCCATATCCGCGGCATGACCAACACGCTGCCGCTGCATGTGGAAATTCTTTACAACGAGTACAACTTTGCCGCCGCATTCGCCGCTGCCTCCCTGCTAGCAGGACTGGCGCTGGTAACGCTGGCGCTCAAATCTATCGTGGAATGGAAAACCGGTGCGGAACTTCGCGCCCGAACTGAGGAATACAGCAATGAGCATTGAAGTCAGGAATATCAACAAGCACTTCGGCAACTTCACCGCGCTGAACGACGTCACCCTCGACCTGCCGAGCGGCGAACTCACCGCGCTGCTCGGCCCTTCCGGCTGCGGCAAGACCACGCTGCTGCGCATCATCGCCGGGCTGGAGCAACCGGATTCCGGCAACGTGCTGTTCCACGGCCAGGATGCCACCGACAGCCACGTGCGCGAGCGCAAGGTGGGCTTCGTGTTCCAGCATTACGCGCTGTTCCGTCACATGACGGTGTTCGAGAACGTCGCCTTCGGCCTGCGCGTGCGCCCCAAGGAGACGCGACCCAGCGACACCGAAATCCAGCGCAAGGTGCACGAACTGCTGGACCTGGTGCAGCTCGACTGGATCGCCGACCGCTACCCCGCGCAGCTTTCCGGCGGCCAGCGCCAACGCATTGCCCTGGCTCGCGCACTCGCCGTGGAACCACAAGTGTTGCTGCTGGACGAGCCGTTCGGCGCGCTCGACGCCAAGGTGCGCAAGGACTTGCGCCGCTGGCTGCGCCGCCTGCACGACGAGCTGCATATCACCAGCGTATTCGTCACCCACGATCAGGAAGAGGCACTGGAAGTCGCGGACCGCGTGGTCGTGCTCAACAAGGGCGGTATCGAGCAGGTCGGCACCCCGGACGATGTTTACGATCAGCCGGCAACGCCGTTCGTGTATCAGTTTCTCGGCAATGTGAATCTGTTCCACAGCCGCGTGCATGATGGTTTTGCGAAGATCGGCGAACTGGAGGTGGCGGTGGATGGCCACGACGATACGCAGAATGCCCCGGCGCTCGCCTACGTGCGGCCGCATGACATCGAAATCCGCCGCACGCCGGAAAACGGATCGACTTTCGCTGCCACGGTCGTGCACATCCACGCCATCGGGCCTATCGTCCGGCTGGAACTGGCCCGTGCGGATGCAACGGAATATGTCGAAGCCGAACTGACGCGCGAACGCTTCCGCGAACTGGCGCTGAAGGAAGGCGAACAGGTCTTCGTGAAGCCGCGCAGTTTGCGGGTGTTTATCGACCCCAGCCCGGCCACTGCATAAGCGCCTGATTTCCCGTCTGTTTGCGGTGCGGTCAGCCTTGATCATGCTGACCGCACCGCAACAATCCTGTTAAAACTCAGCCCTTAAGTAATTGGTTTCACGTTAGAATCGTTTAAGCTCCATTCGGAAGCCTACCTTTCGAGGGCAAACGTTTTAATGCTGAGATCCTTTTTCACTTTCGCTTCCCGCACGCTGATCTCGGCATACATTGCCCTGTGCCCGGCAATCGCGCATGCGGCCGAAAACCCTGTATTGCCTGATACCCGCGTTCCCACGGTAGTGCAATTGACCACCGAAGAACGGGCCTGGATTAAAGCGCACCCGGTCATCACCGTGGCTGCCAATCACGGCTGGGCGCCGATCAGCTTTCTTTCGGAAAACAAGGAAATACGCGGCGTTTCGGTTGATTACCTGAAACGCCTAGAGTCGATACTCGGTATCAAATTCCAGCTGGTACGCTCGGTCGAGAATCCCGCCGTTGAGAAAGCCGATATGATCGCGGCTGTCACCAATCTGCCTTCGCTGAAGGGCTCCCGCTTCACTCCGCTGAAGTCGCCATATATCCGGACACCATACGTCATCTTTACCCGTAAAGGTTCCGAGGACATCCACCAACTGGAAGACCTGGAAGGCAAAAAAGCCGTCGTATTCAAGACCGGCGTCGTGGCCGAGGCGCTTGCGCAAGACTATCCCAACATCCAACTGTACAAGGCGGACATTGCCGAGGAAGCCCTGAGCACGCTGACATCCGGCACCGTGGATGCCTATGTCGGCAACCTCCTGATCGTGACCCATGTGGCGCGCGATCAGGGATTCGGCAATATCAAGGTCGTGGGCTCTACTCCATATACCGCGTCCATACACATGGCGGTACGCAACGACTGGCCCGAACTCGCCTCCATTTTGCAGAAGGGCCTGAACACCATATCCAGTACGGAGGCACAGGGCATCCTCCGCAATTGGGCGGGCATCACCTATGAACGCAAAACCGATTTCTACCTGCTGATCACCATTGGGGGCACTGCACTTGCCATTGTCGCAGGCCTCGCCTTCTGGAACTGGCGGGCACACCGGCGCGAGCGCCATCGCTCCATACAACGCGAACGCGCACGCAACCAGGTGCTGGAGCTGCTTTCGCGCAATGCACCTTTACCGGAAATCCTGCATTCCATCGCCAAAACCATCGAGCAGGAAAACAGCGACATGCTGTGCAGCATCCTGCTTGTGGACAGCGCCGGCACGCACCTGCTGACCGGCGCCGCGCCCCGGCTGCCCAACTTTTTCAATGCCGCGATCCATGG
>DATHWE010000116.1:0-3479 GCA_035460905.1 Methylophilaceae bacterium
ATGAAAAAACAGATCAAAGTCTGGTCGCCCTGGGTAAGGCTGATGCACTGGGGGCTGGCCGTTTCGTTCAGCATCGCCTATTACACCCGCGATTCGGAACTGGACCGCGACATCCATATTTATGCCGGTTATGTCGTTGGCAGCATCGTTCTCGCTCGACTGCTTTTCGGCTTTTTTGCGCGCGATCACGCCTCATTTTGGAACTTCCCGCCCAATCTTGTGGCGGCATTCGGCTATGTGAAAAGCCTCGTTTACGGAAAAGCCCGGCGCTATGTCGGCCATAATCCGGCGGGAGCGATGGCGATTTATGCGCTGCTGGCTGTCAGCCTGGCGACTGTCCTTACCGGATACATGAGCCTCAATTCCATCCTGCTGCCTTTTGGCATCGGTGGCGACGAAACGGCCGGCCAGTGGCATGGCGTGTTGTCCACGCTGCTGGTCATGCTGGTCGGTATGCATCTGACCGGGGTCATCGTCGGCAGCCTGGTTCATCGGGAAAACCTGATCCGGTCGATGCTCACCGGGCTCAAGCCGGTGCGTACGCAAAGTCATAGCGATTGGGATGTCGGGGATATCCTGGTGAAGGTCGCGATGAGTACTTTCTTCGTGATCCTGCGGGTTATCGATTTCTTTATACGCATTCTGGGCGGCAAGGGTGTCATTTTCGGTCCACGGCAATCGCACTGGCACTGGCGGCCGCATGCGTAGCTGGTTCTGCCATGAAAAAATGCGGCCTTCATCGAAAACCGCGACATTTCCTGACAGAACAGGCGTTTAGCTACCACCTTGGCCTGATACGGCCAAGGGTAGTGCCCCGTCAAAAACCTTCTAGTACGATCTTGCCGCGCGATCTGCCTGATTCCAGCAAGGCGTGAGCGCGCTTCAGGTTCTCTGCATTGATGGTGCCGAAATGTTCGTCGACAGTGCTACGGATCAAACCTGCATCTACCAGAGCGGCCATTTCGGTCAGGATGTGATGCTGCGCCTGCATGTCTTCGGTACTAAACAGAGAGCGGGTGAACATCAGCTCCCAGTGTAGCGACACACTTTTGCGTTTCAGCAGCCGCACGTCGATTTGCTCTGGATCGTCGATCAGGCCGAACTTGCCCTGTGGGGCGATGGCCTCGACGATTTGAGGGAAATGCTGGTCAGTATGAGTCAGGCTGACGATGTATTTCGGCTGCGTGACACCGATGCGCTTGAGTTCGTCGACGATATCCTTGCTGTGATCGATCACATGGTGGGCGCCGAGCTGTTGCACCCACGCCTGCGTTTCTGGACGGGAAGCCGTGCCGATGACCGTCAGGCTGGTCAAGCGGCGGGCAAGCTGCACCATGATCGATCCAACGCCTCCGGCAGCGCCGATGATCAGCAGCGATTCGCCAACGGCTTTCATGCCGGGCTGGATTTCCAGGCGGTCGAACAGCATCTCCCAAGCCGTAAGACTGGTCAGCGGCAACGCGGCGGCCGCGGCAAAATCCAGCGAGATCGGTATTTTCCCGACGATGCGCTCGTCCACGAGTTGCAATTCGCTATTGCTGCCGGCACGAGCAATCGAGCCGGCATACCAGACGTGATCACCCGGCCTGAACAGCGTCACCTCTGGGCCGACCGCCCTGACGATTCCGCTGGCATCCCAGCCCAGGACTTTCCACTCGCCCTTTGCCGGGGATGATCCTGCGCGCACTTTGACGTCCGCTGGATTGACAGAAACGGCTTTGACTTCCACGAGAAGATCGCGCCCTTCTGCCACGGGATCGGGCAGCAGGATATCGATTAGCGATTCCGGATGGTGAGTTGGATGGGGCTTCTGGTAGGCAACGGCTTTCATGATGACTCCTTTGGTCTGTTTATGGACCTCATTGTTATTTAATCCATTGCATTGATAAACTACGTAATTAAATAATTACCTTCAATAATATTTTGAAAATAAAGAGTCTTCAGGATCTGGAAGTATTCGTGCGTACCGCCGATTGCGGTAGCCTGTCCGCGGCGGCACGCCTACTTGGTATCTCGCCCGCAGTTGCGAGTGTTGCCCTCAAGCGATTGGAAAGCGACCTCGACCTCATATTGTTCGTCCGCACTACCCGCAGCATGCGGCTGACGCCCGAAGGCGAAACTTTGCTTGCGCGCTGCAGGCCTCTTCTGGAGGGATTCCGCGAGGCAGAAGAGGAACTTGGCGCCGGACATGCGTTGATTGGAAGCCTGCAAATTTCCATGCCTTCCGATCTGGGCCGTAATCTCATTCTCCCTTGGTTGGATGAATTTCAAACCCGATATCCAAGGGTGCATTTGCGCATACAGGTCTCGGATCGCCTGGCGGATATCTATCGCCAGCCGGTCGATATTGCCATCCGCTATGGCACACCTCCGAGTTCGGGCCTGGTTGCGCTGCCTTTGGTGCAGGAGAACCGCCGTGTTTTATGCGCGGCACCAGCTTACCTCAGGCAATATGGCACGCCAGCGTCTCCACATGAGCTTACCGCCCATAACTGCTTGTGCTTCATGCTCAACGACACCGTGTACGACAGCTGGCGCTTCTGGAAAGGCGATAAAGAGTCGCTCGTAAATGTGCGCGGCAATCGATTGTCCGATGATTCGGATGCCGTGCGCCGCTGGGCGGTTGCAGGCTATGGCGTTGTTTACCGCTCGCGCATCGATGTCGTCGGCGATCTCGTAGCGGGACGTTTGCAACTCTTATGCCCGGACTGGCTGGGAGAATCTGTGCCATTGCATCTGGTATGTGCCGATCGCAGGCAGTTGTCGCCCACGGTACGCCTGCTCAGGGAGTTTCTCGAAATTCGCTTTAACGGTCTGGTTGGCACTGCCGGCCGCACATGATAAATTAAATCGCTTGCAAACTAATTTTGTACGATTTAATATGCTGCCATGAATACGAAAGCGGACTCCACTCCTTTGCTCGATGAACAACTTTGCTTTGCGATCTATTCGACTTCGCTCGCAATGTCCAAGGTCTATCGGCCCTTGCTGACCGGGCTGGGAGTCACCTATCCGCAATATCTGGTGCTGATGGCGCTATGGAATCGGGATCAGGTGACGGTGTCGGAGATCGGTAGCCAGGTATTTCTGGATTCGGCAACCCTGACGCCGCTGCTGAAGCGCATGGAAACGGCCGGACTGGTTGAACGGGCGCGCTCTGCGCGTGACGAGCGCCAGGTGATCGTCAGCCTGACGCCGGCTGGCCGGGAAATGCAGAAAGAGGCGGGCAGGATCATGTCTTCCGTCCTCTGCGCGGCACAGTGTTCGGAGGAGGAAGCGCTGGCATTGAAAGACCAATTGGTCGCGCTGCGTAACAATCTTGAAAAAAGCATTCAATGATCGAGTAATACAATCACTGCTAAAAACAGCATAAACATCGTACACGATTTAATCGTAATAAATTTAAGTGGGCGGCAATTCTTAAACGGTGCATTCTTAATCGATAGGAGAGGCAAATGAAACAACAGCAGATCAAAAAC
>DATHWE010000117.1:0-5935 GCA_035460905.1 Methylophilaceae bacterium
CCGACAATCAGCCGCGTCAGGTCGTAGCCGACCACGCCCTTGGTAGTGTAACAGCCGGTGCGTATCAGCTCGCCGCTGCCCGTCACCGCTTGCAAACCCAAAACGTGATCGCGCGCCACACCATACTTCACCGCATGCGGCCCGGCCGCGCAGGTGGCGAGATTGCCGCCGACACTGCAATACGGTGCACTGGACGGATCCGGTGGCCAGAAGAACCCCTTGGGGCGAATCGCGTCCTGCAACTCCTGGTTCAGCACGCCCGGCTCGATGATCGCCATGCGGTTGTCCGGGTCGATGGACAGAATCCGATTCATGCGCTCCAGTGATAACGCCACGCCCCCTTGCTCCGGTACGCAGCCTCCTGCGGTGCCGGTGCCCCGTCCACGCGGGACAACGGGTATCTTGTGCTCATTGCATAGGCGAACCACAGCCTGAACTTCTTCCGCCGTCAGCGGAAACACGACCGCGATGGGCGGCCGGAAATTACGGGAGTTGTCGTAGCTATAGGCGTAGCAGTCGACCGGATCGGTGAATACGCGTTCTTCCGGAAATAACGATTGAAGCTGTTGAAGAAGTTCGGATGAGGACATGCGAGGAAATTTAACATGAAGGGACGGGCAGGCGCCCGTCCCTCATGCTTATTTTTTGCGTGGCGGCAGCAGGTCGGTAATCGTGCCTTCCGCCATTTCGGCGGCGAAGCAGATGGTTTCCGACAGGGTCGGATGCGCGTGGATGGTGAGTCCGAGGTCTTCGGCATCCGCGCCCATTTCGATTGCCAGCACCGCTTCGGCCAGCAGTTCGCCGGCGTTGGGGCCGACAATGCCGGCGCCGATGATGCGGCGCGTGTCTTTTTCCATGATGAGCTTGGTCGTGCCTTCGGTGCGGCCGATGGACAGTGCGCGTCCGCTGGCAACCCACGGGAAGCTGGCTTTCTCGATCTCGATGCCCTTGGCCTTGGCGTCGGTCTCGCTGATGCCGGTCCATGCCACTTCCGGGTCCGTATAGGCCACGGATGGAATGGAAAGCGCCTGGAACTCGACCTTGTGACCGTCGATGACCTCCGCTGCGACCTTGCCTTCGTGCGTCGCCTTGTGCGCCAGCATGGGCTGCCCGACGATGTCACCGATGGCGAAGATATGCGGCACGTTGGTGCGCATCTGCTTGTCGACCGGGATAAAGCCATATTCGTTGACGAACACGCCGGCCTTGTCGGCGCCGATGTTCTTGCCGTTCGGGCGGCGGCCGATAGCGACCAGCACGCGGTCGTACACTTGCTGCTCGATGGCTTGCTCGCCTTCGAACGTGACATGGATGCCGTCAGCCTTGGGCTCCAGCTTTGCGACCTTGGTCTTGAGCAGGATTTTTTCGAAGCGTTTTTCCATGCGCTTGTGCAGCGGCTTGACCAGATCGCGGTCGCAGCCGGGGATCAGTCCGTCGGAGAGTTCGACTACACTGACCTTGGAGCCGAACGCGTCATACACCGTGCCCATTTCCAGGCCGATGATGCCGCCGCCGACGACCAGCATGCGTTTTGGAATGTCTTCCAGGGCCAGGGCGCTGGTGGAATCCAGGATGCGCGGGTCGTTCTGGTGCTCGGGAGCGAGGCCGGGCATCTTGGTGGCTTGCGAGCCGGCAGCAATGATGGCGTAGTCGAACGACACCGTTGTCACCTTGCCATCGGCGCCGGTCACCTGAATCTGGTTTGGGTTGGTGAACTCGCCACGGCCATTCACTACCGTCACATTGCGCTGCTTGGCCAGTTGTGTGAGGCCGCCGGTCAGCTTGCCGACCACGTCCTTGGCTTTCCAGGACTTCAGTTTTTCGAGGTCGATCTGCGGCTTGCCGAAGCTGATGCCGTGCTCGGCCATTTCTTCCGCTTCGGTGATCACCTTGGCGGCATGCAGCAGCGCCTTGGACGGTATGCAGCCGACGTTGAGGCAGACGCCGCCGAGGCTGGGATAGCGCTCGATCAGCACGACTTTCTTGCCGAGATCGGCAGCACGGAACGCAGCGGTATAACCGCCGGGGCCGGCGCCGAGTACCAGCACTTCGGCGTGGAGATCGGAAGGGCCGGACGCGGCAGGTGCCGGGGTGGGGGCTGCAACGGGAGCAGCCGCAGGTGCGGGTGCCGCAGCAGGGGCTGGAGCGGCGGCGGCTGGTTTAGCAGCCGTTTCGGTCGCTGCCGCTGTAGCAGCTTCCAGCGTCAGGATTAGCGCGCCCTTGGCAACCTTATCGCCAACCTTGACCTTGACGTCCTTGACTGTGCCGGCATGGGTGGACGGAATATCCATCGACGCCTTGTCGGTTTCCAGCGTGATCAGCGATTCGTCCACCGCGATGGCATCGCCCGGTTTGATGTAAACCTCGATGACATCGACGGCGTCGAAATTGCCGATATCCGGCACCTGAATTTCAATAATCTGGCTCATGCGGGATTCCTGGTTACTACAGCAACAGACGGCGAACGTCGGACAGCATCACGCGCAGGTGGCTGGTGAAGCGGGCGCCGTCGGCGCCGTCGATGACGCGGTGGTCATACGACAGCGACAGCGGCAGCATCAGGCGCGGCTCGAAGGTCTTGCTCTTGGCATCCCACACCGGCTCGATGCTGGAGCGGGAAACGCCGAGGATCGCGACTTCCGGGCAGTTGATGATGGGGGTGAATGCCGTGCCGCCGATACCGCCGAGGCTGGAAATCGTGAAGCAACCGCCCTGCATTTCCTCGACCTTGAGCTTGCGTTCGCGGGCTTTCGCGGACAGTTCGCCGAGTTCGCGCGCGATGTCGAGCACGTCCTTTTGATGAACGTCGCGGATCACCGGGACCACCAGGCCATCCGGCGTATCGCAGGCGAAGCCGATATTGAAATATTTCTTCATGATCAGCTCGCTGCCGTCGGCGGAGAGCGATGCGTTGAAGTTGGGGTAGGCGCGCAGGGCGTTGACCACGGCCTTCATCAGGAAGGCCAGCATGGTCAGCTTGACGCCGCGCTTGGCAGCTTCGTCCTGCATCGACTTGCGGAAATCTTCCAGGTCGGTGATGTCGGCGTTGTCGAATTGCGTGACGTGCGGCGCGGTAACCCAGTTGCGGTGCAGGTTGGCGCCGGAAAGCTTCTTGATGCGCGGTAGCGCCTGGTTTTCGGTTTCGCCGAACTGGCTGAAATCGATGTTGGGCATCGCCAGTACGGACAGGCCGGGGCCTCCCGCGGCAGCTTCGGTACGCGACTTGGTCAGTTCGTTCTTGATCCAGGCCGTCACGTCCTCCTTGCTGATGCGGCCTTTGGGGCCGCTGCCGGCGACGCGCGCCAGGTCCGCGCCCAGTTCACGTGCGAACTTGCGTACGGAAGGGCTGGCATGCGGATTCTTGCCCGGCGCGAACTCGGCACGGGCGGCGACCGGATTCGGCGTATGCTGCGGCGCGATGGGTTTCGGCACTTCCGGCACCGGGCGCGAGGGCGGGGGAATTTCCACGCTCGCCACTTTCGGTGCAGGGGCCGCCGCCGGAGCTGCAGCGGGTGCCGGCTTGGGGGCTTCCGCCGGAGCAGCAGCACCTTCGGCTGCTTCCACCAGTGCGATCAGCGCGCCTTGCGCGACCTTGTCGCCGACCTTGATCTTCACTTCCTTGACCGTGCCGCTGAACGGCGACGGAATATCCATGGAGGCCTTGTCGGACTCCAGGGTGATCAGCGAGTCGTCCTGATTGACGGTGTCGCCGACCTTGATGTGGACCTCGATGACATCGACGCTGTCGAAATTGCCGATGTCCGGAACGAGCACTTCTTTCATTGCCATATTCTCGTGCTCCTGCTTATGCCATCAGAGGGTTGGGTTTGTTGACGTCGATGCCATATTTCTTGATGGCTTCCGCGGCCTTGGCGGCAGGCAGCTTGCCTTCGTCAGCCAGTGCCTTGAGCGCGGCCAGCACGACGTAGTGACGGTCCACTTCGAAGTGACGGCGCAGCGCTTCGCGGGAGTCCGAACGGCCGAAACCGTCGGTGCCCAGCACCACATAGCGTTGCGGCACGAATGCGCGAATCTGGTCGGCGAACGACTTCATGTAGTCGGTCGAAGCGATCACCGGGCCTTCCGCCTTCTTCAGGCACTTCTCGACATAGCTTTCCTTCTGCTTTTCTTCCGGATGCAGCAGGTTCCAGCGATGCACGTTGAGGCCGTCGCGGCGCAGTTCGTTGAAGCTGGTGGCGCTCCAGATGTCGGCGGATACGCCCCAGTCCTTTTCCAGCAGTTCCGCTGCTGCGATGACTTCGCGCAGGATGACGCCGCTGCCCATCAACTGGACCTTGGGGCCCTTTGCCTTGGATTTTGCGAACGGATACAGGCCCTTGATGATGCCTTCCTCGACGCCCTTGGGCATGTCGGGGTGGCTGTAGTTTTCGTTCATCACCGTGAGGTAATAGAACACGTCCTCCTGTTCCTGCACCATGCGGCGCAGGCCATCCTGCATGATCACCGCCAGTTCGTAGTGGAAGGTCGGGTCGTAGGACACGCAGTTGGGGATGGTCGAGGCCAGGATGTGGCTGTGGCCGTCTTCGTGCTGCAGGCCTTCGCCGTTCAGCGTGGTGCGGCCGGCGGTAGCGCCGAGCAGGAAGCCGCGAGCGCGCGAGTCGCCTGCAGCCCAGGCCAGGTCGCCGATGCGCTGGAAGCCGAACATCGAGTAGAAGATGTAGAACGGAATCATCTGCACGCCGGTGACGCTGTATGACGTGGCAGCAGCGAGCCAGGACGAGAACGCGCCGGCTTCGTTGATACCTTCTTCCAGGATCTGCCCGGTCTTGGATTCCTTGTAGAACATCACCTGGTCGGAATCGACCGGCTCATAGAGCTGACCGACGGACGAGTAGATGCCCAGCTGGCGGAACATGCCTTCCATGCCGAAGGTGCGCGCTTCGTCGGGGACGATAGGCACGATGTACTTGGCCAGGTTCTTGTCCTTGACCAGCGTCGACAGGATGCGCACGAAGGCCATCGTCGTGGAGATTTCGCGGTCGCCGGTAGCGCCCAGCATGTTGTCGAATGCAGACAACGGAGGTGCTTCCAGCGGAGCAGCCTTCTGGCGGCGGGATGGTACGTAGCCGCCCAGCGCAGCGCGGCGTTCGCGCAGGTATTGCATTTCCGGGCTGTCTTCGGCCGGGCGGTAGAACGGCAGGTGTTCCAGGTCGGCGTCGGAAATCGGGATTTCGAAGCGGTCGCGGAATGCCTTCAACGACTCCAGGTCCATGCCCTTCTGCTGGTGGGCCGGGTTCAACGCTTCACCGGCGGCACCCATGCCATAGCCCTTCACGGTCTTGGCGAGGATCACGGTCGGCTGGCCGACATGCTTGCTGGCGGCGGCGTAGGCGGCATACACCTTGTGCGGGTCGTGACCGCCGCGGTTGAGGCGCCAGATGTCCTGGTCGGACATCGCTGCGACCATTTCCTTCAGCTCCGGGTACTTGCCGAAGAAATGTTCGCGCGTATAGGCGCCACCCTTGGCCTTGAAGTTCTGGTATTCGCCGTCGACGGCTTCTTCCATGCGCTGCTTGAGCAGGCCGTCCTTGTCCATTGCCAGCAGCGGATCCCAGTAGGAACCCCAGACCACCTTGAGCACGTTCCAGCCGGAACCGCGGAAGTCGGCTTCCAGTTCCTGGATGATCTTGCCGTTGCCGCGCACCGGGCCGTCCAGGCGCTGCAGGTTGCAGTTGATGACGAAAATCAGGTTGTCCAGCTTTTCGCGTGCCGCCAGCGAGATCGCGCCTAGAGATTCCGGCTCGTCCATTTCGCCGTCGCCGCAGAATACCCAGACCTTGCGGTCGGCCGTATCGGCTATGCCACGGTCGTGCAGATACTTGAGGAAGCGCGCGGTGTAGATGCCTTGCAGCGGACCCAGGCCCATCGACACGGTGGGGAATTGCCAGAAATCCGGCATCAGCCACGGGTGCGG
>DATHWE010000118.1:0-1692 GCA_035460905.1 Methylophilaceae bacterium
CGATGTCGCGCTGTTCAATGGCATCCTGCACATTCTGATGTGGGAAGACATGGTCGATCTCGATTACATCCGTGCCCACACCGAAGGCTTCGATGCACTCAAGGCCACGGTGCGCGAATACACGCCCAAGATGGTCGCCGAGATCTGCGGCATCAACGAGGCCGACCTCATCGCCGCCGCCAAGTGGTTCGGCCAGGGGCCGACCCTGTCGCTCTACTGCCAAGGCTTGAACCAGTCCACCAGCGGCACCGACAAAAACAGCGCACTGATCAACCTGCATCTCGCCACCGGCCAGATCGGCAAGCCCGGCGCCGGCCCGCTCTCGCTCACCGGCCAGCCAAATGCGATGGGCGGCCGTGAAGTAGGCGGCATGGCCAACCTGCTATCCGCGCACCGCGACCTCGCCAATGCCGAGCACCGCGCCGAAGTCGCCAAGCTGTGGAATGTCGATGACGTCCCGGCCAAACCCGGCAAGACCGCGGTGGAAATGTTCGACGCGATCAAGAGCGGCGAAATCAAGGCGGTATGGATTGCCTGTACCAATCCCGCGCAGTCCATGCCCGATCTCACCAGCGTGCGCGACGCGCTGGAAAAGGCTGAACTGGTCATCGTGCAGGAAGCCTTTCACAACACCGACACCACGCAATACGCCGACGTGCTGCTGCCCGCCACTACATGGGGCGAAAAGGAAGGCACGGTTACCAATTCCGAGCGTCGCATCACGCATGTGACGCCTGCGGTCCGCGCGCCGGGCGAAGCCCGTAGCGACTGGGATATCGCCGTCGACTTTGCGCGTCGCCTGGGCAAACAGCTGGACAACGGCCGCGACGGACTCCAGCTGTTTCCGTACGCCGACGCCGAAGAAGTCTTCAACGAACACCGCGAAACCACGCGCGGCCGCGATCTCGACATCACCGGACTGAGTTACAGCCTGCTCGATACGCAAGGCCCGCAGCAATGGCCTTTCCCGGAAGGCGCCACCACCGGCCGCGCCCGCCTCTACAGCGATGGCGTTTTCGTCAAGCCGGGTGGCAAGGCGCACTTCGCCAACACCCAATACAAGCCTACGGCCGAAAAAACCGACGCACGCTACCCCTTGCATCTCCTCACCGGCCGTTTGCGCGACCAGTGGCACGGTATGAGCCGTACGGGCAATGTGCCGCAGCTGTTCAACCACGTCGAGGAGCCGCTGCTGTCGATGCACGAGAGCGACATGTCGCGCCGCGATATCGCTTCCGGCGATCTGGTCAAGGTCAGCAGCCGCCGCGGCAGCCTCGTGCTGCGCGCGCAATCCTCCGAGGAAATGCTACCGGCGCAGACCTTTATCCCCATGCATTGGGGCAGCCAGTACATGAACGGCATGGGCTGCAACAGCCTCACCATCGGTGCTTTCGACCCCATTTCCAAGCAGCCGGAACTCAAGCACGCCGCGATCAAAGTCGAAAAGCTCAACCTGCCGTGGCAGATGGTCGCGATGCGCCGTTGCGATGACCTGACCGTGCTCGACCGCGTGCGCGAACTGCTGGAATGCTTTGAATATGCCACCTGCGGCCTGTATGGACGCAATCCCGGCATCGTCATCCTGCGTGCCGCACATCCACAGGCGCCGGACAAAGCAATGATTCACCAACTGGACGAGCTGCTCGACATGACCGACGCCAGCAAGACCATCAGCTACAACGACCCCAAGCG
>DATHWE010000119.1:0-35426 GCA_035460905.1 Methylophilaceae bacterium
TCGAGCAAGAGCCGCGCTTCCGCGATAAGGGCGTAACGAGCCTGAAGGAAACCGTGTATCGGCTGCAGCCAGCGCGTTTCAAGATCGCTTAGCGGCGAAGGCCTCCGGTCGGGGATATAATTTCCTGTCTCCTGACCCGAAGCCATGCGCATGCGCCAATTGACTCATCAACTTTCCGTCGAAACCCACGGCCGCCGTATTTACGATATCACCAGCGAGGTGACGGCCTGGGCCCGGCAGAGCGGCATGGCCACCGGCATGCTCACGCTCTACATCCAGCACACTTCCGCCAGTCTGCTGATCAACGAGAACTACGATCCCGACGTGATCGCCGATCTCGAACGTTTCTTTTCCCGTCTGGTACCGGACGGCGATCCGCTGTTCGTCCACACCGCAGAAGGCCCCGACGATATGCCGGCACACGTGCGTACGGCGCTGACGCAAACGCATCTGTGCATTCCGCTTATCGGTGGCAAGGCTGCGCTCGGCACATGGCAGGGTGTCTTTCTTTACGAGCACCGGCACGTATCCGCGACCCGGCGTGTAGTGCTGCATCTGATAGGAGAGTAGCGATGCACGTCACGCTGGTGCATGTACACGTCAAGCCGGAGCATGTGGACGATTTCCTCCGGGCCACGCATGAAAATCATCTGAATTCGGTTCGCGAAGCCGGCAACCACCGCTTCGATGTTCTGCAGTCCCCCGAAGACCCGACGCGTTTCGTGCTGTATGAAGCCTATGCCAGTGAGGCCGATGCCGCCCGGCACAAAGAGACCGCACATTACCTGAAGTGGCGCGATGCCGTTGCCGAGTGGATGGCGGAGCCGCGTGAAGGAGTGCGCTATCGCGGGCTGTATCCGGAGGGTGCGGCATGAATATCTCCGCATTTGCGATTTCGAGTCTGCCGCGCATCGTTTTCGGCGATGGCATGCGCCGCCGCTTGCCCGAGCTGGCGCTTGAATTCGGCCGGCACGTATTGTTGGTGACGGGCAGCGCTTCTTTTCGCAATTCGTCGGCATGGCCGGAATTGCTGGAAGGTTTGCAGACGGCAGGGATTGCCTACGAGCACGTCAGCGTCAGCGGCGAGCCCTCTCCGCAGCTGGCGGACGGGTTGGCGAGCCAGTTCAAGGCTGTGCATATCGATGCAGTCATCGGCATCGGCGGCGGCAGTGTGCTGGATGCTGCCAAAGCCATCGCCGGACTGCTGCGCGTTCCCAATAGCGTGATGGATTATCTGGAAGGCGTCGGCCCGGAATTGCCATACCAGGGTCCGGCCGTGCCTTTCATCGCGGTGCCGACCACTGCCGGCACGGGCTCCGAAGCGACCAAGAACGCCGTGCTTTCTGTTCAGGGCGAGCAGGGCTTCAAGAAGTCCTTCCGCCATGACTCCCTGGTGGCGAAATACGCAGTGGTCGATCCGGAATTGCTCGCGACGTGTCCGCCGGAGCTGATTGCTGCCGATGGCATGGATGCGTTGACCCAGTTGCTGGAATCCTACGTTTCGCTCAAGGCCAACCCGTTTACCGACGCCCTGGCCTTGTCCGGCATCCGTGCGGCGCGCGACAGCCTTTTGCCGTGGCATGCCAACACCGGCGACCTGGCCGCGCATCGCAGCGGCATGGCTTATGCATCGCTGTTGTCGGGCATTACCTTGGCGCAGGTCGGGCTGGGTTCGGTGCATGGATTGGCAGCTCCGCTGGGGGCGTTCTTTCCCATCCCGCATGGCGTGGCGTGCGGTACGCTGGTGGCAGCGTGCAGCGCAAGCAACATCCGCTGCTTGCGCGATCGCGCTCCCAATAGTCCGACATTGAGCAAATATGCCGAATTGGGCCGGCTGCTGGCGAACAAGCCTGACCTCGGCGACGAAGCGGCGCATGCCGCGCTGCTGGATATCCTCGCGGACTGGACGGCGCAGTTGCAGTTGCCGCGTCTCGGCGAGTACGGCATGAGCAGGGAAGATATTCCGCGCGTGGTCGCCAATTGTCGGGGCAGCAGTATGAAAACCAACCCCATCGCTCTGACCGACGCAGAGGTCGCAGAAATTCTGGAGGAACGGCTATGACCACGGATCGCCGCTACTACGCGGTTTTGCTGACGATGCTCGGGGCAGTGTTAGTATGGTCGGCCATCCAGCCGCATGACCGCTTTACCTGGTACCTCGAAGTGTTTCCGGTGATGATCGCGTTGCCGATACTGTTGCTCACGTACAAACGCTTTCCGTTCTCGCGCCTGGCTTACGGGCTGATGCTGGTGCACGCAATCATCCTGCTGATCGGCGGCCACTATACCTATGCCGAAATGCCGCTCTTCAGCTGGCTGCGCGACGTCAACGGCTGGGATCGCAATTATTACGACCGCCTCGGTCACGTCGCGCAAGGGTTTATCCCGGCCATCGTCGCGCGTGAAATCCTGTTGCGTACTTCCCCGCTCCGGCCCAGTAAATGGCTGTTCTTTCTTGTACTCTGCATTGCGCTGGCGATCAGCGCGCTCTACGAAATGCTGGAGTGGTGGGTGGCCGTCGCTTCCGGCAGCGATGCGGTGGCTTTCCTCGCCACGCAGGGCGACGTATGGGACACGCAATGGGATATGTTCCTGGCGCTGCTGGGTGCGCTGGCCGCGCTATTGTTGCTGTCCAACTGGCATGATCGCTCGATGCGGCATCTGGGAGTGGTGCGTTGAAAGCGCCGCAAAATCTTCAGGACCTGCGTGCCCAGCACGAAGTCGCGGTTATCGAGGCGCGCCTTGCCGCGGCCAAGCAGAACAGCTACCTGGGCGATGCCGTGCTGGGCTCCATCGACGGCTGCGTGACCACCTTCGCTGTCGTCGCCGGCACTGCGGGCGCCGCATTACCGGCTGGCGTTGCCATCGTGCTCGGTCTCGCCAACCTGGTGGCGGACGGCTTCAGCATGGCTGCCAGCAATTACCAGCGCGCAAAAAGCGAACATGAACTGCTGGCAAAGGCGCGGGCAATCGAGGAGATGCACGTGCGCGAAGTGCCCGAAGGCGAGCGCGAGGAAGTCCGGCAGATCTATGCAGCCAAGGGTTTTCAGGGCGAAGTGCTGGAAGAAATCGTCAACGGCATCACGCGGGATCGCAAACTGTGGGTGGATACCATGCTGACCGAAGAGCTGGGCCTGCGACTGGATTTGCCCAGGCCTGACATTGCCGCGCTGACGACTTTTCTCGGTTTTTGCGCGGCTGGCATCGTGCCTTTGCTGCCTTACCTGCTTCCTGGGTTGCCGCCGTCGCAGGTGTTCCCGGTCAGTGCTATCGCGACCGGGCTGACCTTTTTCGGTATCGGTGTGCTGAAAGGCCGGACTTTGCAATATCCGCTGTTCAAATCCGGGATGGAAACCTTGCTGGTCGGCGGCGCAGCGGCTGCGCTGGCGTATCTGGCAGGGATACTCTTGAAAGGTCTGGTGGGTTGATTATCTGACCACGCACCATCCCAGCGGGTCGAACGGCTTGCTGCGGTGGCGCATTTCGAAGTAAAGCCCGGACTCCGCGTTGCCGCCGCTGTTGCCGACAGAGGCGATGTTGTCTCCAGGGCTGACTTCATCGCCGACATTTTTCAGCAGCGCCTGGTTGTTGCCGTAGAGGCTCATGAATCCGTCGCCGTGATCGACGATCAGCAGGTTGCCGAAACCGCGCAGCCAGTCGGCGAATACGACGGTGCCGGAGGCGATGGATTTTACTTCGTTGCCTTCATTGGCGCGGATGAATAATCCTTTCCAGGAAATCCCGCTGTCCTCGCGCGAGGTTCCGAAGCGGTTCACGATGTCGCCGCGCACCGGCAGGTTGAGTTTCCCCTTCAGCGTCGCGAAGGCGCTGTCGGCCAACGAGGGGCTGGGGAGTGCTTCATTCTTGCGTACCGTTGCGGGCTGGCTCTTGCGTTTGGACTTGGGCTTGGCAGGAACGATACGCGCCAGCCGTTCGACCAGGTTGGTAAGGCGCTTCTCGTCGCGGCGCAGCTTGGAGATCTCTCCGCGTTGCATTTTAATCTTGCCCGCCAGCTCTTGCATGACGCCCTTGCGTTCCCGTTTCTCGGATTCCAGTTGCTGTCGCTGCTTTTCCTGCTCTTCTTTCAATGCATTGATTTCAGCAAGCGTTGCGGCCGTTTTCTGGTTGAGTGTCGCCACGTGATCGAGGTTCTTCCGCAACGATTCGATCATGTCGGCACGGGCGCGGGCCAGGTAGGAAAAATAGTGCAGGTCGCGCGTGACGGTGTTCGGGTCGTGACCGGTCAATACGATTTGCAGATAGCCGTGCTGACCGTTGAGATATTGCTGGTAGAACTGCTTGCCCAGCAGTTGCTGCTGGTCGCGTATGGTTTCGTTGAGAGCGGCCAGTTCCTGTTGCTGGGATTGTAGCGATTGGCGACTGTTGGCCTGCTGCCTGGCGATTTCATAGAGCTTACGATTGGCCTCGCTGATCGCCTGTTCGCTCTTTTTGAGGGCATCGGCAGCCTCGGAGTGCGCCTCCTTGGTGGTATCGAGTTCCTTTTTCAGTGACTCGATACGGCTTTTAAGCTCCTGCAAGGCTTCCTTGGAGGCTTCTGGCTTGGCGGCGAGGGCGACGGCTGGCAGTGAAAGCAGGGCGAGCGCGAAGGCGCCGCCCCGAATCCACCGCTTTAATGCGCTGATGCGATTGCCGTTACTGTGCGTTAACGGCGAGAGGTACATCCTCGAACTCGACCAAGGGGCGTCCCGTCATTTCGGTAGGTTGCGGCAATCCCATCAACCGCAGCAGCGTGGGTGCAACATCGGAAAGTGCGCCATTATTGGCCAGGTGCGCCGGGCGGCCGACATACAGCAGCGGAACGAGGTTGGTCGTGTGCTGGGTGTGCGGCTGCTGATGGGCATGGTCTTCCATGCACTCTGCGTTGCCATGGTCGGCGGTAATGATGACCTCGCCGCCGACTTTCTGCATGGCACGTACCACACGGCCGAGGCAGATATCCACCGCCTCGACCGCCTTGATGGCGGCGGGGAGGTTGCCGGTATGACCAACCATGTCGGCATTGGCGTAATTGCAAATGATGGTGTCGTACTTCTTGCTGAGGATGGCTTCTTCCAGGCGGTCGGTGACTTCGAACGCGCTCATTTCCGGCTGCATGTCGTAGGTGGCGACTTGCGGCGAGGGCACCAGGATGCGGTCTTCGCCGGGATAAACCTGCTCTTCGCCGCCGTTGAAGAAGAACGTGACGTGCGGGTATTTCTCGGTTTCGGCGATGCGTAGCTGCTTCAGGCCCAGATTGCCCAGGTATTCGCCCAGGCTGTTGTGTATGGTTTCCGGCGGAAAGGCGACGTGCGCCGAGAGTTCGTTCTTGTTGTACATCGTCAGCGTGTAGAAACCGCCCAGTTTGGGCGTGTGGCTGCGATGGAAGCCTTCGAAATTCTTGTCGAGGAAGGCGCGCGTGAGTTCACGTGCCCGGTCGGAACGGAAGTTCATGTAGACGATGACGTCGCCATCTTCCACGCGCACCGGCTCGCCGATGACCGTGGCTTTGACGAATTCATCGGTCTCGCCGCGCGCATAGGCCATTTCGAGCCCTTCGGCAGCCGTTGCGGCGTGGAATTCGCCCTTGCCGCAGGCGATCAGGTTGTATGCGGCTTCCATGCGCGGCCAGCGCTTGTCGCGATCCATCGCGTAGAAGCGGCCGATGATGGTGGCGATGCGGCCTGCACCAAAATGGGCGCACGTGTCGTCCATGCGCTTGATGAATGCCTCGGCGCTCTTGGGTGGCGTGTCGCGACCGTCGAGGAATGCGTGCACGCAGATTTTCCTGAGGCCGAGTCGCGCGGCCATTTCCACCATGCTGTGGATGTGATGTTCGTGGCTGTGAACGCCGCCGCTGGAAAGCAGGCCGAAGATGTGCAGGGTGCGGTCGTTATTCTTGGCGGTGTTGACGGCTTCCGTCAGTGCCGGATTGGTGAAGAAATCGCCGTCGCCGATGGCGCGGTTGATGCGTTCGAATTCCTGGTAGAGAATCCGTCCTGCACCGATGTTGAGATGGCCCACTTCGGAGTTGCCCATTTGTCCTGAAGGCAATCCTACGGAGTGCTCGGAAGCATTGATCAGGCTGTGGGGGTAAGTGCGCCAGAGGGAATCCCAGTTTGGCTTGTGCGCCAAAGCGATGGCGTTGTCTGCGGATTCCTCGCTATGGCCGAAGCCGTCCAGGATCAGCAGCAGAACAGGAGTAACTTTCATCTCAACTTTTCGTTTCTTGACATTCCAATGTATAAACCCGGGCTATTCTATTATATTTTAAGGGTTTTTGCATTATACTTTCAGTGTGTTAAGGTTTTCTGACATTATCCAGACGAGGTAGTTTCGTTAACGTAGCTTCCAGAATTATGCAAAAAACAAGCCAATCCGAGATTATCGAACACGACGAGCAGATCGATCAGGCTGCTCGGGCGCTGAAAGCCATGTCGCATCCGCTGCGCCTGAAAATCCTGTGCGTGCTCGGCGATAAGGAAATCAGCGTCCAGGAAATCGTCGAAGCGGTCGGCACGACCCAGAGCAATATTTCGCAACATCTCGCCATTCTCCGCGACAAGGACGTCCTGCGTACTCGCAAGGATGCCAATCGCGTCTATTACCGTATCAGCGACCCGAGAACGCTGAAACTGATCGCGCTCATGCGTGATGTTTTCTGCGGTTTTTCCGAATAACGTATTGAAATAATTGCAGTCGTCCTTACCTGATCAACTTGCTTTCCTTTATATATTAGAATATTCTAATTAACGAATGTTAAAGGGTTGGGTATGAAGCATTTATTGCTGTTGCTCCTGTCGTTGCCGCAAATGGTGTTGGCCGGATTGCCTTTCGCTACCGTCGAGGCGGTCTATCGTCCGGCGCCGGGCGGGTATTCCACCGAGGCGGTCGTGGAGGCCGGGCGCGAATCCACGCTGGCCTCGCAAGTATCCGGGCGCATCCTGATGCTGGATGTGGATGCGGGGGATGGCGTCAAGCAGGGGCAGCTGCTGGTGCGTATCGACGACAGCGAGGCGCGTAATAGCATGGCCGGCAGCCAGGCGCAGGTGGCGCAGGCACAGGCCAACCTGGTGAACGCGCAGGCGCAATATGAGCGCGCGCAGCAGCTTGTCGCACGTAAATTCATGAGTCCTTCTTCGCTCGACAAGGCGCAAGCCGAATACCGCGCAGCGGAGGCGCAAATGGCTGCAGCCAGGGCGGGCGTGTCGCAATCCTCGACCACCCGGAAATTCACTTCCATTACAGCGCCGTTTGCGGGGCTGGTGTCGGCACGGCTGGCACAGGTAGGTGAAATGGCAAGTTTGGGCAGGCCCCTGCTGACGCTTTTCGACCCCGCGACATTACGCGTGGTCGCCACCGTGCCGCAGGAGAGGCTGGATCACGTACGCAAGTCCGGACGTGCCAGCGTCGAATTTCCGGCCATCGGCAAAACCATCGCTGGCGCGACGGTGACCATACTGCCGGCCGCCGACAGCCGTACGCACAGCTCCCAGGTGCGCATCGAGTTGCCGCAAGGCGTGACCGGAATTTATCCCGGTATGTTCGCGCGAGCATATTTCACCATGGGTGATGCGAAAAAAATGCTGCTGCCGGAAGCCGCGATCCTGCGCCGCAGCGAGGTGACCGGCGTATATGTAGTCAACGGCGACAAGGTGCAGTTTCGTCAGGTAAGAGTCGGCCGGGCAACGGCCGGCGGAATCGAAATACTGGCTGGATTGCAGCCAGGCGAACGCGTGGCGCTGGAGCCGATTAAAGCCGGGATTTATTTAAAGAAAACCCAGGCGCATGACTAAATCCATGAGCACAAGTGAGTTGCACAGTATGGGTGTATCGGGGCGCATCGCGCGCTTTTTCCTGCAATCGCAGCTGACGCCATTGCTGGCGATCATGGCAGTACTGCTCGGGATTTTTGCGGTGATGGTGACACCGCGCGAAGAAGAGCCGCAAATCGACGTGACCATGGCGAATGTGATGGTGCCGTTTCCCGGGGCGTCCGCAAAAGAAGTGGAAAGCCTGATTGCCACGCCCGCCGAGCAGGTGCTATCGCGCATCGCGGGCGTCGAGCATGTCTATTCGATCTCGAAACCGGGCATGGCGATCATCACCGTGCAATACGAGGTCGGGGAAGATCATACGAAGGCGCTGGTCAATCTTTACGACACCGTATTTTCGAATCGAGACTGGCTCTCGCCTAACCTGGGGGCAGGCGAGCCCATCATCAAACCCATCGGCATAGACGATGTGCCCGTGGTCGGGCTCACGCTCTGGACGGGGGACGAAAGCCGTGGCGCATTTGAACTCGAGCGCGTGGCGCATGCCTTGGAAATAGAACTGAAGCGCATTCCCGGCACGCGTGAAGTGACCACCATCGGTGGCCCGGATAACGTGGTGCGCGTATTGCTGGATGCCGACCGGCTATCCGCCTACGGTATCTCGGCGCAGGATGTGCGCGATGCCTTGCAGGTCGCGAATGCATCGCAGCCGTCGGGAAATCTGGTTGCCGAAAATCGGGAGATTCTGGTGCAGACGGGCACATTCATCGCCAGCAGCGAGGATGTGCGGCAACTGATGATAGGCGTGCATGCCGGCAAGCCGGTGTTCATGGCGGATGTGGCGAATGTGCTGGACGGGCCGGATCAGCCGTCGCGTTATGTGTGGATAGGTCAGGGCGCGGGTTCGCAAGCCACAGGCGTACGCGGTGAGCATCCTGCCGTAACCGTGACGGTATCCAAGAAGCCGGGCGAAAATGCGGTCGATATCGCCCGTGCGGTGATCAAGCGCGTAGACGGATTGCGCGGAACATTGATCCCGGAAGGCATCGAGGTGGCGGTAACGCGCAATTACGGCGAGACCGCCAACGAAAAGGCGCAGAAGCTGATCGGCAAGCTGGCGTTCGCGACCGGCTCCGTCGTGCTGCTGGTCCTGTTTGCATTGGGTAAGCGGGAAGCCGTAGTCGTGGGTGTGGCTGTAATGCTGACGCTGGCCGCAACGCTGTTTGCATCCTGGGCATGGGGATTTACGCTCAACCGTGTGTCGTTGTTCGCGCTGATTTTTTCCATCGGTATCCTGGTGGATGACGCGATTGTCGTTGTCGAGAATATTCATCGACGGCGAGCGCTGGAGCCGAACCGGCCGTTTGCTGAAATCATTCCCGAGGCGGTAGACGAAGTCGGCGGACCGACCATCCTGGCGACTTTCACCGTGATTGCCGCGCTGTTGCCGATGGCTTTCGTCACCGGTCTGATGGGGCCCTACATGAGCCCCATCCCGATCAACTCTAGTTTCGGCATGCTGATTTCGCTGGCGATTGCGTTCATCGTGACGCCGTGGCTGAGTTTCAGGCTGCTGAAAAAGCATGCCGACACAGCTGAAAATCAGGCCGTGGAACAACATGCCAGCGTTGCCAAGACCTCGATCTTCGGACGTGTGATGACGCCATTCCTGGGTCGGGAAAAAGGCGGGCGCAATCGGCGTTACCTCGGTCTGGCGATCCTGCTGCTGATTGCGCTGTCGGTCTCGCTCGCTGCCTTCAAGCTGGTGGTGCTCAAGATGCTGCCGTTCGACAACAAGTCGGAATTCCAGGTGGTCGTGGATATGCCGGTCGGCACCCCGCTCGAAAAAACAGCCGGGGTGCTGCGCGAAATGGGCGCCCACCTCGCGACGATCTCGGAGGTCGCCGATTACGAGGCCTATGCCGGGACAGCGTCGCCGATCAATTTCAACGGGCTGGTGCGCCAGTATTTCCTGCGCAGCGGGCCGGAACTGGGCGACATCCAGGTCAATCTGGTTGATAAACATCACCGCGATCAGCAAAGCCACGAGATCGCCGGCAAGGTGCGGCCGGGACTTGAAAAAATCGCTGCGAAACACGGCGCGGACCTGAAGGTGGTCGAAGTGCCGCCAGGACCGCCGGTGATGTCGCCTATCGTGGCCGAGGTCTACGGCCCGGATTATGAAGGCCAGATGCAGGTTGCGAAACAGGTGCGCGAAGGCTTCCAGAGCACCGCCGACATCGTGTTCATCGACGACAGCGTGGAAGACAGCGCCGGCAAGGTGCTGCTGCGCGTGCAGCAAACCAAGGCCGCGTTGATGGGCGTATCGCAGAAGGATATCGTCGAGACCATGAAAATGGCGCTGGGCGGCGAATACGTGACGCCGACGCATAGCCCCGGTGCGAAATACGAAGTGCCGGTAAGGATTTCATTGCCGCCAGAGCGTCTCAACAACCTCGATGAGCTGCTCAAACTCAAGGTGCGTGCACGCGACGGCGCGTTGGTGCCGCTTTCCGAGCTGGTTGATGCGGTCGATATCGACCGCGAAAAGACGATCTACCACAAGGACTTGCTGCCCGTGGTGTACGTCGTCGGCGACATGGCGGGCGCGCTGGATTCGCCGCTTTACGGCATGTTCGGTATCCGCTCGGCGATCAACGGCATGGCGCTGAAGGAAGGCGGCAACCTGGGCGAGCATTTCATCGTCCAGCCGGAAGACCCTTATGCCGGTTACAGCATCAAGTGGGACGGCGAGTGGCAGATCACCTATGAAACCTTCCGTGACATGGGTCTGGCCTACGCGGTGGGGCTAGTGCTGATCTATCTGCTGGTGGTGGCTGAGTTCAAGTCTTACGTGACGCCGCTGGTCATCATGGCGCCGATTCCCTTGACGGTGATCGGCGTGATGCCGGGGCACGCGCTGCTGGGCGCGCAATTCACCGCCACTTCGATGATAGGCATGATCGCGCTGGCCGGGATCATCGTGCGCAACTCCATTTTGCTGGTGGATTTCATCAACCATCAGCTCGCGCAGGGCATGGCCTTCCAGCAGGCCGTGATCCAGGCCTCCAGCGTGCGTGCCAAGCCCATCGTGCTGACCGGGCTCGCGGCGATGATAGGCGCGTTCTTCATCCTGGACGACCCGATCTTCAACGGCCTAGCGATTTCACTGATCTTCGGCATCCTGGTTTCCACGCTGCTGACATTGCTGGTGATCCCGGTGCTGTATTACGCATTCAACTATAAACACCTTGAAGGAGTGACCCAATGACCATCAACCGTGCCGTACGCATCATTGCGGGATTTTTCATCCTGCTGTCGCTGATACTGGCGCATTTGCAAGGGCAGGCGGACCTCGGCCGGGTATCATGGCTGTGGTTTACCGCATTTGTCGGACTGAACTTGTTTCAAAGCGGATTTACCAACTTCTGTCCGATGGATAAAATTCTGGCCCGGTTCGGGTTGAAAGAAACCTGCGCAACCGGTGCGACCAAGCCCTGAAGGAGCGAGTCTTGAAATTTGTAATGGAAAATATATGGTGGATCGGCCTGATGCTGGGTTCCGGTGCGATGTTGTTGTGGCCGATGCTGCGCGGCAGCGCTTCGGGCGCCAAGGACGTTTCGCCGGCCGAGGCGGTGCTGCTGATCAACCGCGAGAACGCGATCGTCCTCGATGTGCGCGAAGAAAGCGAGTTTGCTGCTGGCCATATCCCCGATGCGAAGAACATTCCCCTCTCCAAGCTGGCTGAGCGCATCAATGAGCTGCGCAAGTTCCAGCAGAAGCCCGTGGTGGTGAATTGCCAGACAGATATGCGCTCCGCGAAAGCCTTCGGCCAGTTGAAGGAGGCCGGCTTCACCAATCTCTATAACCTCAGGGGCGGCCTGAACGCCTGGAACGAGGCCAAGCTGCCAGTGGCGAAAGGCTGAACCATGCCGCAAATTACCATGTACACCACGGCTACCTGTCCTTACTGCATCAATGCGGAGCGTTTGCTGCGCACCAAGGGTGTGGAAAACATCGACAAGGTGCGCGTCGATCTCGAACCACAGAAGCGCGTCGAGATGATGGAAAAAACCGGTCGCCGCACCGTGCCGCAGATCTGGATCGGCGAGCGTCATGTCGGCGGGTTTGACGAGTTGCGCGCGCTGGATATGGCTGGCGAGCTCGACCCTTTGCTGACAAAGTAAGTTGGGTTTCCTAAAGCATTGTTAAGCGGCTAAAATGGCAAACTTTTAGCCCATCAACATTATTAGGAATCAGAATGGCACAAGATCAGGAAAACGCCCTGCAAGAACCGGCACAAGCCGCAGGCGAAGAGCAAGCGCAGCAAGCTGTATTTGGCATCGAGAAAATCTATGTCAAGGATCTGTCGCTGGAAATCCCGAATGCGCCGCAAGTGTTCCTGCAACGCGAAACCCCGGAAGTCGGCATTGAGCTGCACAACTCCGCAGCGGCCATCGGCGACGGTGTGTTCGAAGCGGTCATCACCGTGACCGTGACCTCCAAGGTCGAAGACAAGACCGTGTTCCTGGTCGAGGTTGCGCAAGCCGGCATCTTCCAGATCCGCAACGTGCCGAACGAAGCCGTCGAAGGCATCCTCGGCGTTACCTGCCCGAACATTCTGTTCCCGTATGCCCGCGAAGCGGTATCCGACCTGGTGACGCGTGCCGGTTTCCCGCCGGTACTGCTCAACCCGATCAACTTCGAAGCGCTTTACCTCCAGCAGAAGCAGCAGCAAGAAGCGCAAGCCGGTGACAGCCCGTCCACCCATTAAGACTGCCCTCCTGTTCCTGGCGCTGTTGCTGCCTGCAACAGCCTGGGCGCTGGATTTCCGCTCGATAGCCGTACCCAGGGCGGTGTTTTTCGATGCGCCTTCGGCGCAGGCGAAAAAGCTCTATGTGGCGCACCAGTACTATCCGGTTGAAGTCATCGTCAACCTCGGCGACTGGATCAAGGTGCGCGACATGCGCGGAGAGTTTGCCTGGGTGGAGGCGAAGTTACTCGATCAGAAGCGCACAGTCGTGGTGAAGGTACCGCAGGCGGAAGCTCATGAGGCTGCCGACCCTTCGACGCGTCTGGTATTCCGCGTCGAGCAGGACGTAGCGCTTGAGCTGGTCGAGAACGGCTCCAACGGCTGGGCCAAGGTGCGTCACCGCGATGGCCTGATGGGATATATCCAAATCAATCAAGTCTGGGGTTTATGACGGGCATCGCCATAACCTCCGGCTTCATCCCGGCCAGGCGTCATGCTTCGCCGACGTTCCTGCATTTGCACAGGTTTAGTCTATGAATATCACCGTACTCGGCGCGGGTGCATGGGGCACCGCACTTGCCATTCATTTGGCACAACGCCATCCCGTCACGCTTTGGGCACGCAATGCCGAGCATGTCGCCGACATGAGCCGCGCACGCGCCAACCCGCGTTATCTCGGCGATTACATTTTCCCCGAGACGCTGCGACTGGAAGAGAGCCTGCATGTTGCGTTGCGCTCCGCCGACCTGATCCTGTCCGTGGTGCCAACCTCCGGTTTCCGTCACATCCTGCGCGAGATCAAGGAATCAGGCTGCACTGTGCCGGTGGTCTGGGCCAACAAGGGGTTGGAAAACGGCACGGCCAAGCTGATGCATGAAGTCACGGCAGAAGAACTGCCCCCGAGTCAATTGCGCGGCATACTCTCCGGCCCCAGCTTCGCCGGTGAGTTGGCCAAGGGCTTGCCGACCGCGATGACGCTGTCTTCTGCCGATAGCGCTTTTGCCAGCGAAGCCGCTGCTGCCATGCACGGTGGAACGGTGCGCGTATACAGCAGCAACGATGTGGTGGGTGTCGCCGTCGGCGGCGCTTTGAAAAACGTCATGGCGATTGCCGCCGGTATCAGCGACGGCATGGGTTTCGGCAGCAATGCGCGCGCCGCTTTGATCACGCGCGGCCTGGCCGAGATCACCCGCTTCGGCATGGCGCTCGGTGGCAAACTGGAAACCTTCATGGGCCTGGCCGGTGCCGGCGACCTGATCCTGACCTGTACCGGTGATGCTTCGCGCAACCGTACAGTCGGCTTGCGGCTGGCGAAGGGCGAAACGCTGGAGCAGATCATTTCCTCCCTCGGCCATGTGGCCGAAGGGGTGCACACCACGCGCGAAGTGTTCAACCGGGCACGCGAGTTGGGTGTGGATATGCCAATTACTTGCGAAGTGAACGCCGTGCTTTCGGAAGGGCGTGCACCGCGTACTGCGGTCGAGAACCTGCTTAACCGTGAGCAGAAGGCCGAGCATTATTGACGTGCTTGGCGCAGGCGTCCCGCCTGCGCTGTATTGCTTTTGCTGACTATTTCCCTCCCGCAAACCCGTTCTGTCGCCAGGCTTCGTAAGTAATCACCGCCGCCGAGTTTGAAAGGTTCAGGCTGCGGCTGTGCGGCAGCATGGGCAGCCGGATGCGTTGCTCCGTGGGAAAGGTTTCAAGCAACTCCTGCGGCAATCCACGTGTTTCCGGCCCGAAAACGAAAACATCCTCCTTGTTGTACTCCGCACGGTCGTAAGGCTGGCTTCCGCGCGTCGATAGCGCAAACATGCGCCGTCCCTCCAGTGCTGCCAGACAGGTCTCCCAATCGGCATGCACTTTCAATGTGGCGAATTCATGGTAATCCAGTCCGGCACGCTTCAGTTGCTTGTCTTCCAGGGTAAAGCCCAACGGTTCAACCAGGTGCAGCGTATTTCCGGTGTTGGCGCAAAGCCGGATGATGTTGCCGGTATTCGGCGGAATTTCGGGTTGGTAGAGCACGATATGAAACATGGGTTGAACGATTTCCGAGGTTTATGAAGTGAATTGGCGGGTCGATAGCCGTGACTGCACGACTGATCCATTATGCCGTCGAAAGATGAACAAGATGAAACAGAACGTTGAGTGTGTCAGGCCGGCAAGGTGCGGGCGACAACCCAGCAATCCACACGCGCGGCCCCGGCGTCCTTGACGGCACGCGCGAGCGCATCGAGGCTGGCGCCTGTGGTCATGACATCATCCAGCAGCGCGACATGTTTACCTTCCAGATTCTGGTGGCATGAGAAGACGCCGCGCATGTTGCGTCTACGCTCCTTTAGCGCGAGTCCGGTCTGCGGCTGGGTCGGGCGTGTGCGCGAGCAGAGCTGCGTGGCCAACGGGATATCGAGTGTTTCTGCGACGATACGAGCGATTTCGATGGCCTGGTTGAAGCCGCGCTCTTTCAGGCGCGTGGGATGCAATGGCATGGGAATGATGAGTTCCGGGCGCGGAGCGTCGTGCAGGTCACGGGCGAGCAAATGCCCCATGAGTCCGGAAATGGCCAGCAGACCGGAGTATTTGTAGCGCTGCAACACGGCATTGACCGGAAAACGATAGTCCAGAATGGCGTGGGTGGCGTCAAATGCAGGCGGCGTTTTCAGGCATGGGCCGCATATGTCGCCAGTGCCCGACGGCAGGGCGCAAACTGGGCATCCGTTGCCTGAGCGCCAGGGTAGGTCCTGCTCACATCCGGCACACAGCATGTTGTGTTGCGTGGGTGCCGCACATAGAACGCAGGGCTGGGGCAGCAGGATATGCTTAATTTTTGATCTAATGTCAATCAATTGCGACGCTTCGCTTTGACAGGCTATAATTCCTGCTTTCTCCAAAGGCCCAATTATGCCAGTGAAAACCATTACCGCTGCCGATCAGAAGCGGTCGGCGCAATTATTCAATTTCTTTTCAGCGATCGCAGTTTTTACCGTTGTGCCCATTGCCATCTGGATCGCCGCTTCGATCTTCGTGTATGCATCGGTTGCGCACCATCCGAATCCGCGTGTCGTTGAGTATTTGCGTCCATCCGGGCACCGCTTTTACGGCCTGGTAGGGGCGCTGGTAGTGGTGCTCAACTTCAGTTCGCATCTGGCCAAATGGGCGGGCGGCGCTTGGAACTTGGCATTCATACTCTGGGGCCTTGGGCTGCTGGTCGTGGTGTTGCCGGCAGTGCGCGACATTCTGCGCGCGAACAAGGAAAACTGGCAGGATATGACAATCGAGGTAGAGCATGCTTGAAACAACTTTGGAATTCGTCCGCCCGGCCAAGGCCAAGCCGGACACTGAGCGCTGGACCGTAGCGGAAATCGCCGCACTGTTCGAGCTGCCCTTCAGCGACCTGATGTTCCGCGCGCAAACGGTGCATCGCGAGCATTTCGATCCGAACGCCGTGCAAGTCAGCACGCTGCTGTCGATCAAGACCGGCGGCTGCTCCGAGGATTGCGGCTATTGCCCGCAATCGGCACGCTATCACACCGAAGTCGAGAGCGAAGAGCTGATGGCGCTGGATGACGTGGTGGCCGCTGCCCGTGCCGCCAAGGAAAGCGGAGCTTCACGCTTCTGCATGGGCGCCGCATGGCGCGGCCCGAAGCAGAAAGATCTGGAGCCGGTGCTGAAAATGATCGAGGAAGTGAAGTCGCTCGGTCTCGAAACCTGCGCCACGCTGGGCATGCTGAAAGAAGGACAGGCGGAACAGCTGCGCGAAGCCGGACTCGATTATTACAACCACAACCTGGATACCGCGCCCGAATTCTACAGCGAGGTGATTTCCACCCGTACTTACCAGGATCGCCTGGAAACGCTGGATCGCGTACGCGATGCCGGCATGCATGTGTGCTGCGGCGGGATCGTCGGCATGGGCGAATCGCGCAACCAGCGCGCCGGCCTGATCGCACAGCTCGCCAACATGGAAACGCCGCCGGAAAGCGTGCCCATCAATATGCTGACGCAAGTCGAAGGCACGCCGCTGCATGGTACCGACGAACTGGATCCGTTCGAATTCGTGCGCACCATCGCCGTTGCGCGCATCACCATGCCGAAGAGCTACGTGCGCCTCTCAGCCGGGCGCCAGAGCATGGCAGAAAGCCTGCAATCACTGTGTTTCCTCGCCGGCGCGAATTCGATTTTCTACGGCGAAAAACTGCTGACCACCGGCAACCCCGATGTCGAAGCCGACAAGGCGCTGTTCGCCAAGCTCGGCATCAACATGTCCAACTGAACGCTTGAGGGGGGCATGCTCCCCCTCGTGTTCAGCCCTCACCATGACGACTACCGACCCCTTTCGCGAATTGCGGGATGAGCTGGATGCCCGCGCCGCGGAAGGCCTGCTGCGCAAGCGCCGGATCATCGACGGCAAGCAACAGCCGGAACTGCACGCCGATGGTGAGGTTCTGCTGTCTTTTTGCAGCAACGACTATCTCGGGCTGGCGAGTCATCCGGCGCTGATCGCTGCCGTGCAACAGGCGGCGGCAGAAGCGGGAGTCGGCGGCGGCGCATCCCATTTGATCACCGGCCATCACCGGCTGCATCACGAGATTGAAGAAGCGCTGGCGCAATTCGTCGGCCTGCCGCGCGCGTTGTTTTTCTCCACCGGCTACATGGCCAACCTCGGTGTCATTTCCGCGCTGGTGGGCCGTGGCGACGCCATCTTCGCCGACCGGCTCAATCACGCGTCGCTCAACGATGCGGCCGTTCTGTCGCGCGCCGACCTGCACCGCTATCCGCACAACGATGTTGCCGCGCTGGAAAAGCAGCTGGCGCAGAGCACGGCCAGGCGCAAGCTGGTGGTGGCGGACGCGGTATTCAGCATGGATGGCGACATCGCGCCGGTGCCGCAACTGCTGGCACTGTGCGAACGTTACGACGCCTGGCTGATGCTCGACGACGCGCATGGTTTCGGGGTGCTGGGTGCGCACGGCAAGGGCACGCTGGAGCATTTCGGTGTGCACAGCCCGCGCATCATCTACATGGCGACGCTGGGCAAGGCGGCCGGAGTATCCGGCGCATTCGTCGCCGGCGAGCCGGAGCTGGTGGAATACCTGATCCAGCGGGCGCGCACCTATATTTACACCACCGCCATGCCGCCGGTGTTGGCGGCGGCTTTGCTGGCGGCATTGCCCATCATTGAAAAAGACAGCTCGCGGCGCGAACACCTGAAGAAGCTGATTGCGACTTTGCGCGGAAACCTGAAGCCGAAGCAATGGCGGCTGGACGAATCTGTTACACCGATTCAGCCCTTGATCATCGGCAGCAACGAAGATGCCTTGCGCGTGAGTGAGCACTTGCGCGAGTACGGCATCCTGGTGCCGGCAATCCGTCCGCCGACCGTACCGCAGGGCACGGCGCGGCTACGGATTACGCTTTCTGCCGCCCATACGGTGGAAGACGTGATGCGCCTGGTCGATGCGCTGCATGCGGCGGAAGGCGTGCAATGAGCCTGCACATGGAAACCGTCGGCAGCGGCGAGGATGTCGTCCTGATTCATGGCTGGGGCATGCATGGCGGTGCGTGGTCCGATGTGCGGGACGCGCTTGCCGAACGCTATCGCGTGCATGTCGTCGATCTCCCCGGCATGGGTTGGAGCAAGGCGATCTCCCCTTATACCCTGAAGCGCCTGGCCGAGGCCATTGCCGCGGAGTTGCCTGATCAAGCCGCTGTTTTCGGATGGTCGTTGGGCGGGCAGGTTGCCATGCGCATGGCGCTCGATCATCCGCAGCAGGTCGAAAAACTGGTGCTGGTCGGCGCCACGCCACGCTTCGTCAACGGTGCCAATTGGCAGTCCGGCGTCGCGGCCGAGGTATTCAACCTCTTCGCGTCGCAAGTGGCGGCGGACTACCACGACACCATGACGCGCTTTCTCGGCTTGCAGGCCTTCGGCGGCGAGTCTTCGCGCATGCTGATGCGTGAACTGAGAGAACGTTTTTTTGCGCGCCCGGTGCCGGACAGCGCCGTATTGCAGGATGCCCTGCGCATCCTGCTGGATACCGATTTGCGCAACGAGTTGCCTGAGTTGCGGCAGCCGACGCTGTTGATTCACGGCAATCGCGACACGCTGGCGCCGGTCGATGCTTCGCGCTTCATGGCAGCGCATTTGCCGCATGCCCAGTTGCGCGTGATCGAAGGCGCTTCGCACGCTCCTTTTCTTTCGCATCCGATGACATTCATGTCGGAAGCCATGCAATTTCTTGCCCCGGCTGCTACCGGAAGCGAGCACCCGAGCGCGACGGAGACGAATACTTGAACCCGCAGGACGAATACACCATCGACAAGGCGCGCGTGCGCGCCTCTTTCGACCGCGCGGCGCGCAGCTACGATGCCGCTGCCGTGTTGCAGAAAGAGGTGCGCGGACGCATGCTGGAGCGGCTGGATTACACCCGATTGGCGCCGCGCCAGATTCTCGATGCCGGCACCGGCACTGGGCATGCCGCGCGCGCATTGGCCGAACGCTACAAGGACAGCCATGTCGTTGCTCTCGATATCGCGCTCGGCATGCTGCGCCTGACGGCCGCCGCCGAGCCATGGTGGCGCCGTTTCATTCCTGACGGCCGCCGCAGCGCCGTGTGCGCGGATATCGAAAACCTGCCGTTGCAAACCGCCAGCATGGATCTGGTGTGGTCTAACCTCGCGATCCAGTGGTGCAACGACCTCGACCAGGCGTTCGGCGAAATGGCGCGCGTGCTGCGCCCGGAAGGCTTGCTGATGTTCAGCACCTTCGGGCCGGACACGCTCAAGGAATTGCGCGAAGCGAGTGCCGCCGATCCTTCTCATGTGCACGTCAGCCGCTTCATCGACATGCACGACATCGGCGATGCGCTGGTGCGTGCCGGGTTTTCCGCGCCGGTGATGGATGTCGAACATTTCGTGCTGACCTACGACGATGTGCTCGGCGTGATGCGCGACCTGAAAGCTATTGGCGCGCGTAATGCCGCTTACGGCCGTCCGCGTGGCCTTGAAGGCAGGGGCTTCCTCGCTCGCCTGACCGAGCGCTACGAGCGCTTCCGCGATCAAGGCAAGCTGCCGGCGACCTTTGAAGTAGTTTACGGCCACGCCTGGAAAGCCGAGGCTGCCGCAGCGCTGTTGCCGGATGGCGCTAGCGTGATCAAGCTGCATCGCAGATGAAGCACGGCTTCTTCGTTACCGGTACCGATACCGGGGTAGGCAAAACGCTGATCTCGTCGGCGCTGGTTTATCATTTTGCACAACGCGGCCAGCGGTCCGCGGGCATGAAGCCGGTCGCGGCGGGCTGCGAGCTCTCAAGTAACGGCCTGATGTCTGAAGATGTCTTGCAGTTGCGAACGGCGAGCAATATCGAGCTGCCGCTGAACGTCGTCAACTCCTACGCTTTCGGGCCGCCGCTTGCACCTCATATCGCAGCGGAGATGGCCGGAATGCGCATTGAATTGGATTTTATTCAAGATGCCTTCAAGAAAGCAGCGCAGGCGGTTGATATCCTTATCGTGGAAGGCGTCGGCGGTTTCCGTGTTCCCCTGAATGAGGTGGAAGATACGGCAGATCTGGCAAGAAAACTCGGATTGCCCGTCATTCTGGTCGTCGGCATGCGATTGGGCTGCCTCAATCATGCATTGCTAACGGTGGAAAGCATCGCAGCAAGAGGTTTGAAGCTTGTCGGATGGGTAGCGAATGACATTGATTCCGAAATGGGCGCAAAAAAAGAAAATCTGGAATCATTACAAAAACTTATTACTGTTCCATGCCTGGGTGTCGTATCCTTCCAGCAGCATCCCGATTTTCGGGGGGCGGCGTCGATGCTTAATGCTGCGGAATTGGATGATTTAGTTTGCGCATGATTATGCAATCTAGCTAAAATACCCCGAATTGGGTATATGAAAATTACCTGCGTTATTTTCAATTTGGAAGTGCTATGAACATTCTGGAAAAATTCGTACAGCAGCTGAACCTCAGGAAGCAGTTCCTGATGCTTTGTTTTCTTGAGGCAGTTGGATTTGTTGTCGTCTATTTCGACAATTCATGGCCGGTAATTCTGGTTTTCCTGATACTGAACGTGGTCACAGCGTTGTGGTTCGGTTACCGTTCCGCAAATCGTGCCCAGGCGATCGCGCGCAACCTGCAAACGATTGCCGGCGGCGATCTTTCGCAAAAATTCGGCTTGCAGGGCAAGGATGACTTCGCCTGGATGGCCTACGAATCCGACCGCGCGCGCAAAGGCGTGTCCATCCTGATCAAGGGCGTGACCGACACCTCGCAGGATCTCGGCCGCTCCGCGGATAATATGAGCACCATGGCCTTGCGTACCAAGGAAGCCATTGCCAGCCAGGGCGAACATACCCATCAAATTGCCGCCAGCATCATGCAACTGGCAAGCCAGGTGAAAGAAGTTTCTGCCCAGGCGACGCGCGTCGCTTCTTCGGCCAAGGAAGCCAACACGGCTGCAATCGGCGGCAGCAAGGTGGTCGGCGATACGATCCATTCGCTGGAAACCATTTCCAACGACGTGCAAGGCATTGCCGAATCCATCACCTCGCTGCAGGATGAAATCAACAAGATCAGTTCCGTGATGCAGGTCATCCGCGACATTTCCGAACAAACCAACCTGCTGGCGCTGAACGCTGCCATCGAAGCCGCTCGTGCAGGTGAAGCTGGCCGTGGCTTTGCCGTGGTTGCGGACGAAGTGCGCAACCTGTCGCAACGCACCAGCAAATCCACTGAAGAAATTACGCAGATCATCACCAGCCTGCAAGGCAAGTCGCATCAGGTCGCCAAGACCGTGCAGGAAAAACAGCAGGATGCCAACGCCGCAGCCAGCAGCGCCAAGTCTGCCGAAAATGCGCTCAACGGCATCGTTGGCGCGGTGCAGGATATCGTGAATCTGTCCGAAGTGATCGCCGAACTGACTTCGCAGCAGGAAGCTGCCACCGGCGGTATTACCGAAGCGGTCACTTATATCGAAGGTCTTTCGCGTCAGAATGCGGACGAAGCGAACTCCTTCCACACGATGTCGCAGGATCTTTCCCAGAAGGCCGGTCACCTCAACGAGCTTGTGTCGAAATTCACCGTGTAGTGATAAGTGTTCGATATTCAGCACAAATAAAAACGGCAGCCAAGGCTGCCGTTTTTATTTGAAGAAATGAGCGCCTGGCTCAGGCTGCCTGTACCGGGATGTCGCGGCGCTTGTCCTTGATGCGATTCATCGAGTCGACATACACCAGTTCCGGACGATATTTTTCCAGCTCCAGCTCATTGTAGATCGCATAAGTCGCGATGATCAGGATGTCGCCGGGCGATGCCTTGCGTGCCGCTGCGCCATTTACCGAAATAATGCCGGAATTGCGCTGGGCGCGAATCGCATAGGTAGTGAAGCGTTCGCCGTTATTAACGTTATAGATCTCGATCTGCTGGTATTCGCGGATATCGGCGGCTTCCAGCAATTCTTCATCGATGGCGCAGGAACCCTCGTAGTCCAGTTCGGAGTGCGTGACGCGCACTCGATGAAGCTTGGATTTGAGCATGGTTCGTTGCATGTGGGCTATCCGATTGATTTCAAAGGACGCGTATTATAACGCAAACTCGATATTGTCGATAAGCCGGGTTTTGCCCAGCCGTGCGGCGCCCAGGGCGACCAGGGTTTGCTCATCGGGCTGAGGTGTCAGCAGTGTGGCCGCGCTGCGTACCGAAATGTAATCCACGATCCAGCCGAGTTGCGTGAGATATTGCGCTGTCTGTGCTTCGATGGCGTCGAAATCGCGGCGACCGCCTTGAACCGCTTGTACCACCTGCTGCAGCGCGCGATAGAGGCGCGGGGCTTCCATTCTTTGGGCTGGTTTCAGGTAGCCGTTGCGTGAACTCATCGCCAGGCCATCGCTTTCGCGCATCGTGTCGCCCGCGACGATTTCAATCGGAAGATTGAGCTGGCGCACCATGTCGCGCAGGATGAGCAGTTGCTGAAAATCCTTTTTGCCGAATACCGCCACCTGCGGTTGTACCATGTTGAACAGCTTGAGCACGACGGTGGTTACGCCGCGAAAGTGTCCGGGGCGGGCCGCGCCGCACAACTCGCTGGCGACCGGCGACGGCTCTACCAGCACATGCTGCGGTTCAGGGTACATTTCGTTGGCGTCGGGCGTAAACACGATGTCAGCGCCGGCTGTTTCCAGTTGCGCGCAATCCTGCTCCAGCGTGCGCGGATAGCTTGCCAGATCCTCGTTCGCGCCGAATTGTAGCGGATTCACGAAAATACTGACTACCACGCAACTGGCGTGCGAGCGGGCGATTTCGACCAGCTTCAAGTGGCCGGCATGCAGGTTGCCCATGGTAGGCACGAAGGCAACCGAATTTTCGCGGGACAGGCGCTGACGCAGCGCTTCGATAGAGCTGATTACTTCCATTAGAAACTGTGTTCCGTAGTGGGGAAGGCGCCGTTCTTGACGGCGGCGACGTAGTTCGCGACGGCTTCCTGGATGCTGGAAGCGCCTTCCATGAAATTGCGCACGAAGCGCGGCGACTTGCCGAGGTAGATGCCCAGCATGTCGTGCAATACCAGCACCTGCCCGTCGCAATCGGCACCGGCGCCGATGCCGATAGTCAGCATGCTTACCCGCTCGGTGATCTGCTTTGCCAGCGCAGCCGGCATCATTTCCAGCACCACCATCGTTGCACCCGCTTGTTCGAGAGCAATGGCGTCTTCCATAATCTTCCGGGCACCGGCCTCATCGCGGCCTTGCACCTTGTAGCCGCCCAGCTCATGCACGTATTGCGGCGTGAAGCCGAGGTGGGCGCACACCGGAATGCCGTTCCCCACCAACAGCTGCACAGCGGCAACCTTGTCACCTTCGAGCTTCACCATGTGCGCGCCGGCGGCCATCAGTATGCGGGCATTCGCCAAGGCAGTTTCCGGAGTTGTGTCGCTGCGGTAGGGCAGGTCGGCAACGATATAACTGTTTTTTGCGCCAGCGGCGGTGGTGCGGGTGTGATATTCCATGTCCTGCATCGTGACGCCCAGCGTATCGCTGCCGCCTTGCAGCACCATGCCGAGCGAGTCGCCGACCAGCAGCACGTCCACGCCTGCAGTCTCGCACAATGCGGCAAAACTCGCGTCGTAGCAGGTCAGTACGGCAATCTTCTCGCCTCGTTCGGCGAGCTGCTGAAGTGCAGTCAGACTCATCCGTCCAGCCTTGGGTGGAAGTATTCGCGCCGGCCGCGGATGGACTGGATGCGTTCCAGCAGCAGTTCGAGCGCGGCTTCGTTGTTGGTGACGTTGAGGTTTTCGTTGTTCACGATCAGCAGTGGCGAAGCGTCATAGTGATGAAAAAAGTCGCTATAGGCTTCTGCCAGACGCACCAGGTAATCGCGCGGGATGTCCTGCTCATAGGGAATATCGCGCTGCTCGATGCGTTTCAGCAGCGTATCGGCCGGCGTTTGCAGATAGATCACCAGGTCGGGCGTGGTCGTCTGCAATTGCAGGTGCTCGTAGATCTGGCGATAAAGCGCATATTCTTCGTCGCTGAGGTTGAGGCGCGCGAACAAGGGGTCTTTTTCGAGAAAGAAATCCGCGATAGTGGCCTTGGCGAACATGTCGCGTTGGCCCAGTTCGCGGACCTGCTCGGCACGCTGGAAGAGGAAGAACAGTTGCGCTTGCAGCGCGTATCGCTGCGGGTCCTGATAGAAACGCGGCAGGAAAGGGTTGGCGGCGGCATTTTCCAGCAGCAGGTCGACTGAAAACTTGTCCGACAATCGGCGCGCCAGTGTCGTCTTGCCGCTGCCGATGGGCCCCTCGATGACGATGTATGGATATTTCTCGGTCAGCATCATGCCGCCAGCCTTTCCACCCCTTGGTCGGGCAAGCTGCGCAGCAGGTCGCGTACTCTGCCCTGGCAGGGGACGTTTACATCCGCCGCGATGTCCGCCAGCGGGAATAGCACGAAGCCGCGTTCATGCAGGCGCGGATGGGGCAGGGTCAGTTCCGGATCGTGCAATTCCAGGTCGTCATACAGCAACAGGTCGAGATCGAGCACGCGCGGCGCATTGGGGAACGGACGCTCGCGGCCATGTGCCGTTTCCAGTGCAAGAAGCGCGCGCAACAGTGCGACCGGTTCCAGCGTGGTGCTCACTTCTGCGGCGGCGTTGATGAAGTCCGGCTGGTTGTCATAGCCCACCGGCGCGGTGCGGTAGAGCGCTGATTTCGCAACGACGCGGGTTTCCGGCAAGCTGTCCAGTTCGGCCAAGGCGCGCAGCACCTGATGCTGCGGATCCTCCAGGTTGCTGCCCAGGGCGACGAAAGCGCGATGGTTCATGCTTCGACGGGCGGGGTTGTGTCGCTGCCAGTACGACGCGGGCGACGGCGACGGCGTTTTTTGGGGCCTGCCGTGTCTGGCAGCAGCATTTCGGCGCGTTGTTCGGCATCTGCCTGGGCGAAAGTATCCCACCACTCGGCCAGGTCCATCGGCAGTTCGCCCGACTGGCAGCGCAGCAGCAGGAAATCGTAACCGGCGCGGAAGCGCGGATTTTCCAGCAGCCGGTAGGGGCGCTGGCCGGAGCGCTGTTCGAAACGCGGCTGGATGCTCCAGATTTCCTTCATCGTTACGCTGAAACGTTTGGTGATCGCGAGCTTTTCCGCCTGGATATCGGACACATCGCTCATTGCCTGCATCAGCGCAGGAATCGACCGTTCTCCCTTGGCCTGGAGCTTCTGCCAGGCGGCCAGCACCTCGTGCCATAGCAGTGTCGCGAACAGGAAGGCCGGCGATACCGGTTTGTCGGTCAGCACGCGCTCGTCGGTATTCTGCAATGCCAGATTAACGAAACGTTCACCCATCGGCTGTTCCAGGACCACATCCAGCATCGGCAGCAAGCCGTGATGCAGGCCGTGTTCGCGCAAAGCACGGGCGCTTTCCATTGCGTGGCCAGAGAGAAACAGCTTGAGCATTTCATCGAACAGGCGCGCTGGCGGCACGTCGTGCAGCAGATCGGCGAGTTTCGGGATGGGCGTTTCGGTGGCCGGGTCCAGCTTGAGCCCAAGCTTGGCGGAAAGGCGCACGGCGCGCAGCATGCGCACAGGGTCTTCGCGGTAGCGCGTTTCCGGAGTGCCGATGACGCGCAGCACGCCGGCCTTGAGATCGGGCAGGCCGTTGTGGAAATCGAAGATTTCCTCGGTGTGCGGATCGTAATACAGTGCATTCGCCGTGAAGTCGCGGCGGATGGCGTCCTCTTCATGAGAGCCGAAGACGTTGTCGCGCAGAATGCGGCCGCTGTCGGCGATCTGCGCGCCGACATCATCGGAAAGATGGCTGCCGCGGAAGGTGGAAACCTCGATGGTTTCCGAGCCGAACATCACATGCACAATCTGGAAGCGCCGGCCGATGATGCGCGAGCGGCGGAAAATCTTGTGCACCTGCTCCGGCGTGGCATTGGTGGCGACGTCGAAATCCTTGGGTGTACGCTTCAGTAGCAGGTCGCGCACCGCGCCACCGACCACGAAGGCGGCAAATCCGGCCTTTTGCAGCTCCTGTGTCGTTCGCAGGGCGGCAGAACTGAGCTGCTTGCGGTCGATGCCATGGTCGCGGCGGGGATAGCGTTGAGCGCTATGACGGGATTTAGGAGTTTCGGTCTTCTTTTTGCCGTTGAAGACGCGTTGAATCAGTTTTTTGATCATGGAGCCATGAATGGTGGGCTAACCCGCAGAATTATAACGCAAACGCCGGCATCAGGCCCGAAGACCTAAGGGTAGAGCTGCTGTTTCAGCCATTCTGCGGCCTGTACAACGCCTGAAGCGGCAGCCGGGAGCTTGGCCGGGGCATCCACCATATCGTACAGTTCATCGAAAAAGTCGCCGCTTTCGAGCTTGTGGCGCGCCACTTCCTTGCAAGTGCCGTTTTCCTCGAGCCATTTGACCAGATACGGCGTCTCAGGCCAGTCGGTACGGCTGATGTATAAAACCGGCACGCCGCTGCAAGCGGCTTCGACAAAGCTGCCGTAGCCAGGTTTGCAAATTAGCGTATCGCTGCTGGCGAGTACGTCGCTGAAATCCATTTCCAGCGCTTCCAGTATCAGCGCATCGGGATGATTGCTGCGCCAGCTTGCGGGGATCAGCCAGCGAACGCCGGGGATTCGTGGCCATTGTTCGGTAGGCAGGCTGCTGTCGAACCCGCCAAGGCTGACGAGCACCAGCTTTTCACTGCTGTCCAACTCAAAGAAACTATCAATTTCGTCGCGGCGGTTGCGGCCGACATGGGCTACCGGGCCGATCGGCACCCGGTTTTCCAGGTTCGGCATCGGCATGCCCGGCATCAGATGCAGGAAGGCGCCGGCATTGGCGTGGCTTACGCGGATCTGTTCGACGATCTGGTGCGTGCCAGAAATCGAGCCGCAGTAATGGTCGAGAATGTCGCCCCAGTTGAGGGAGCTCATGCCTGCACAAGGGATGCCGGCACGAAATGCGCCAGCCAAAGCAAGATAGCCGACATTCGAGAGTACGAAGTCGGGGGCGATTTCACGCAGTGTTCGTGCTTCATTGGAAACTGTCAGGCCCCAGTCGCGATGCTGTTGCTGGTATGCGGAAGCGGTCTCGTGCACCTGCACATCGAGCGCGGAGGACATAAGCATTCCGATGTCGCCGGCCTCGCGAATGTAATGGAAGGGACAGTGAATGCGCGTACGCAGGTGCGTCAGTGGCGTCATGCTACGCACTGTGATCCGAAGGTCAGGCACGCGCTCGTGCAGGGCATTCAGCACAGGCGCGGTTTGGGCGACATGGCCGAAGCCATGTGCCGAAATGCAAACTAACAGATGTGGTTGCGTGTCCATGGCTTGGGCAGGTTAAAATCGTTCTTTCATGGCAAGGAACCCGTAATGAAAAGTAATCGACGAACTCTTGTTGTATGGCTGGCAACCCTGTTTTCTGCGGCCAGTTTTTCCGCGCATGCCCAGGTTATACCGGAGGCGATTGCGGCATTGAAGATTCCGCTGGTGGCCAAGCCCACTTCGCGACCAATGAGCGTCGCTTATGTGCCAGATTATAGCCGGTACTTCATCGCGGATGGCGGTCTTGCTCCCATGCCGGATGGTTTCGGGATTCCTAGTTCGCCATCTCAAATCCATGCTTACAATGAAAAAGGCGAGTATCTGCATTCGGCGAAGCCCGGTCTCGATAATCGCTCGATCTATTTCAATCAGAATACCGACCGTCTGGAAGCTATCACCTACAATATTTCCAGTGGCGCCGGCTTCACGCCCAGCAGCGGAGTGTTCGGCCTCAAACTGGACGAGTCGGGCAAGCTCACCGCGCAAACGGATGAAATTCTCGGGCCGAACCCTGCATTTGGGGCTGCTTCGACCATGCCGAGCTACGATCCGGCATCCAATAGTTATTACGCCAAGCAGGAAAAGAGCAACAAGGTACTTATCGTCAAACTCGACAGTCGCGCGCCGGTTGGAGAGATTGCCCTCGATTTCGATACGGCTGGCGTCAGACCGGACGACCTGAGCGAGCATTTCGTTGCTTATACCGGTATCGCTGGTGAGGATTTTGCCTTGCTCGACGTGGATCACAAGGCGATTCTGGTGTTCGACCTGAAAGGCAAGTTCGTCGGCAGGAGTGCATTGCCCGCTGGCATGAAGTTGCGTGCCAACAATCACTACAATGGCCTCGGCTATGCCAATGGATTGTTCTTTGTGTATCACGAGCCGGAAGGCGAATTCGGCACCTACTACGGATTCCGTATCTCGGATAAGCAATAAAAAACGGCGGCAGGTTGCCCTGTCCGCCGTCATTCCAGCAGTAACGTTCTAACCCTTGCCCGCGAGCGCCTTGCCACCGAGTTCGGAGATATAGCCGAGCAGGGCGCCGATTACCATGGAAACGGGAATCATGATATCGGCGGCATCAACCACACCTCCGTCACCACCCGCACCCGCCACATCCACGCCGACCCAAGTGGCTGCGCCCAGGAAGGCGCCGGGGATGAAGCTCAGCAATGGAAGTTTTGCCTGTACGCAGAAGATGAAGGCGACCACACCGAACAGGGCGGCCAGGATAAGCACGTTGCTATCGCCGACCATGCCGAAGATGAATAACGCGATTGCCGCCCAGAAATTGCCTGCGAGATTGGAGGCAATGGTCTTTTTCAGACCCTCCGTACCTCCGCCGGCTGCGTAGAACGTACCCCACGCAACGATACCGGCCCAGACGATCAACCCAAGATCGGGCATGCCGACCGCCACATACACCCACACCGCAATCAAAACGCCGATGCTTATACCTAACGATACGAGTAAATCCATTGCTTTTCTCCTCAGAAAGTAAATGGAACAACTGCGGACGTTCGTATTGGCGCGACGGATATTTTTACCGTTCTTGTGCTCGCCCTTCAAGGCCCGCCGAGGAGGATGGTAGTCTCGAATACCGGCTGGCGCAATCGATATTGCACCAGATTTGTGCATTTAGAATCAGGGGTTAGCGATGGGGTAGGCCCAGTGACGCTTCCAGGCGCCGACGACGAGATTGGGGTATTCCGGCCGGCCCAGACTGCCGTTGTAGCGGCCCAGGGCGCGATAGAGGTCGCCCTTCTCGATGTCGAGGTAGTAACGGAGGATGGTGCAGCCATAGCGCAGGTTGATGCGCAGGTGAAACAGGTTCTGGTCGTTGGTGCCTATCGAGCGCACCCAGAAAGGCATGACTTGCATGAAACCGCGCGCCCCGGCGGAAGAAACTGCATATTTCTTGAAGCCGCTTTCGACCTGGATCAGCCCCAACACCAATTGCGGATCGAGGCCGGCGCGGGTGGCTTCGTAATGCACCGTGCGCAGGAAATCCATGCGGTAATTTTCGTCCGGGAGGCGTTTCGCGAGACGGCGCGACATTTCCTCCAGCCAGGAGGTAGCTTCCTTTTCGCTGGCGAAGATCAGCCGCGGTGATGCGGTGTCGCTGATCGACTTGTGCAGCATCGCGCGCACGCTGTTGGACAACGGCTCTTCCTGCTGCCTGCCGGCGAGGCAGGGCAGCGAGAGGGCCGCCAGCAGAATGAAGATCAGTGCGCGCATAGGGTTCCGGTTGAGGTCTATAACGATTTCACGAAATTGACGATGTCGTTCAAGGGCATGTTGCGCGACTCCTTGTCGGTGCGCGCCTGGTATTCCACCTGGCCTTCCTTCAGGCCGCGGTCGCCGATGGTGATGCGGTGCGGGATGCCGATCAGCTCCAGATCGGCGAACATCACGCCGGGGCGCTCGCCGCGGTCATCCAGCAACACGTCTATTCCGTTAGCGGCAAGTTCGTCGTGCAGCTTGAGGGCGGCGGCACGGACTTCTTCGTTGCGATCGAAACCAATCGGCGCGATTGCTACGGTGAACGGCGCAATCGCGGCCGGGAAGATGATGCCGCGTTCGTCGTTGCCTTGTTCGATGGCGGCGCCCACGATGCGCGAGACGCCGATGCCGTAGCAGCCCATCTCCATCACTTGGGTTTGACCGTTCTCATCCAGGTAGGTCGCGTTCATCGCCTGCGAATACTTGTTGCCGAGCTGGAAGATGTGGCCGACTTCGATGCCGCGGCAGATGTCCAGCGTGCCCTTGCCGTCCGAACACGGATCGCCCGCGACCACATTGCGGATATCCGCCACCAGGTCCGGTTCCGGCAGGTCGCGGCCCCAGTTGACGCCGGCGGTGTGGTATTTCGGCTTGTTGGCGCCGCAAACGAAATCGCTCATTGCGGCCACGGTGCGGTCGGCGATGACGCGGATAGCGTTACGGTCGATGCCGACCGGGCCGAGGAAGCCTGGCGGGCAGTTGAAGGCTTCGCGGATTTCGGCTTCGGAAGCAAAGCGGAAGTCGGCCAGGCCTTCGATCTTTGCCGCCTTCACTTCGTTCAGGCTGTGGTCGCCGCGAATCAGCAATACATGCAGCTTTTCATCGGCGATGACGGCGATCAGCTTCACCGTGCGTTGCAGCGGAATGCCCAGCAGCGCAGCGACATCTTCGCAGGTGGTCTGCTTCGGCGTTTCAACGTCGTGCATGGGCTCGCTGGCGGCGGCGCGTGGCTCGGCCGGGGCCAGTGCCTCGGCCATTTCAGTGTTGGCGGCGTAATCCGAAGCCGGGTTGAAGGCAATTGCATCCTCGCCGGAATCGGCCAGTACATGGAATTCGTGTGAACCGGTACCGCCGATGGCGCCGGTATCGGCGGCCACCGCGCGGAACTTCAGACCGAGGCGGGTGAAAATATTTGAGTAAGTGCGATGCATCACCGCGTAGGTTTCTTCCAGGCTGGCCTTGTTGGTGTGGAAGGAATATGCATCCTTCATCACGAATTCGCGCGCGCGCATCACGCCGAAACGGGGGCGGATCTCGTCGCGGAACTTGGTCTGGATCTGGTAGAAATTGAGCGGCAGTTGCTTGTAGCTCTTGATTTCGCGGCGCGCGATGTCAGTGATCACTTCTTCGTGCGTCGGGCCGAAGCAGAAATCGCGGTTGTGGCGGTCCTTGATCTTCAGCATCTGCGGGCCGAACACTTCCCAGCGGCCGGTTTCCTGCCACAGCTCGGCAGGCGTCACCGCCGGCATCAGCAGTTCCAGCGCGCCCGCCTTGTCCATTTCCTCGCGCACGATGGCTTCCACCTTGCGCAGCGCGCGCAGGCCCATCGGCATCCAGCTATAGAGGCCGGACCCCAGGCGCTTGATCAGGCCGGCGCGCAACATCAGGCGATGCGACGCCAGTTCGGCTTCTGCCGGAGCTTCTTTGAGGGTGGACAGGAAGAATTGTGAAACGCGCATCGGAGAAGCTTTCTGAATGAACCGTTAAGGCGCGGAATTTTATAGGAATTGCAGGGTTTCGTCAGTAAGCGCGCGCCTTGGGCCCTGAGTGAGGACGGCTTTAGTGTGCTGCGCTGTTATCCGGCTTCCAGCCAGCTTGCCAGGTGTCGAGCGGGAGAATGGTCGCCGGTTGGCCGTTATCGTAAAACCATGAATCGACGGCGAATTTCTTCATGCTGCCGATCTCGGCAATGACGGCGGTGGAGTGTCGCCCGAAGATCAGGAAGCCACCGCGCGTCTTGGTATCCAGGATCTCATGGAAGCGCATCAGTCCATCGGCACGCATCATGCGCATGTAATTGGTGCTGTTGGTGGCCTCATCATTGCAATCGAGCTGGCCCGGCCAGGCCGAGTTGCCGAAAGTCCCGGCGCGGTCACCTGCTGTGCCGGTTTTGGGTCCGACGATGCTCTCCAGCAGGCCGATGGCGGCTCGCACCGTTTCGCGTTCTGACTCAGCGTCGCGGGGCATGGGGTCGAACATCGCGCGCACCCGCGACCACTCCTCGGCAGTCAGCCCGACCTGCTCGATGGCGGCGCAGGTACCCCCCCAGCAGAAGCTGAAATGTTGCGGTGTCGGGGTTTCTTTCAGGATGTGCGTCATCGCGTCGGCATCAGCAGCGGCTGCGAATGGAAAAAACAACAAGGCGGCAAGCGCCGCCGCTTTCACAACTTGAAGATCAGACCACCACCGGAACATCGGGCAGCTCATTGGGATTGTCGCGGCCGTGCGCGGGGAAGTGCTCTTGCAGAATGGCGGTAATGCGCGCTATGCCCAGCAGCACGCCGGCTTCAAAACGGCCCGCGCGGAATTCGGTTTCCATCGCGTGGCATATCGCTTCCCAGCCGGCCGCGCCGACCAGTGCATGCACGCCGCGGTCGGCGACGATTTCGACGTCATGGTCTGCAAGCAACAGGTAGATCAAAACGCCGTTATTGTGCTCGGTATCCCAAATGCGCAATTGCGAGAAAATTTGCAGTGCCCGCTCGCGCGCTGATATGCCGTCCAGTGCGTCGTGCCACGGCAGCGCGCCTTCAATGGCGAAGCGCACTTCGCCGGTATGCGAGTGCTCGCTATCGCCGATGGCTTGGGTGATGGTCGACATCGCGCTGGATGGGAAATTGCGCCGCACCAGCCAGGGTGGAAAGAACCAGTGTTTCAGGATGCGTTTGAGGCTCATGCCTACCATCTCCCCGAAGCGCCGCCGCCGCCGAAACCGCCGCCGCCTCCACCAAATCCGCCGCCTCCGAATCCCCCTCCACCCATGCCGCCAAGCCCGCCGCCATGAAAGCCGCGACCGCCGCCGAGGGTGAAGATAAATGCCATCACGGCCAAGGCCAACGCGAAGAAAATGCCTGCGCCCAATAGCCAGACCAGAACGCCGACGATACCCCCGGTTGCCACGCCGCCCAGTACCTTGCCGAAAATGGCGCGCAGCAGGCCGCCAATCACGATGGCGGCGATAAATACGATTGGGAAAAATTTGTCGAAAGACCCGCCGCTGGCAGTTTGTTGCTTGGGTGGGGGCAGGGGCTCGCCGTCAACCAGCCCGATCAGGCGCTCGACGCCCGCATTGAGTCCGCCGGCCATGTCGCCGGTGCGGAAGTAGGGGGTCATGATTTCCTCGATCACCCGCTTGGCGATGGCATCGGGAATCACGCCTTCAAGACCGTAGCCGACTTCGATGCGTACCGCGCGGTCGTTGGTCGCCATCAGCACAAGTATGCCGTCATCGATACCCTTGCGTCCCAGCTTCCAGGCTTCGGCGACGCGGATGCCGTATTGCTCGATGGCTTCCGGCTGCGTCGTCGGCACCAGCAGCACCGCGATCTGGCTGCCTTTTTTCTGCTCGAATGCAGCCAAGCGCGCTTCCAGTGCCGCTTTTTGCTCGGGCTGCAGCGTGCCGGTGAGGTCAGTAACGCGCGCCGAAAGCGGCGGCACCGCGACTTCCTCCGCCAGCGCCATCCATGGCACTAGCAGCAGGAGCAGGCCGAAGAACCAGCGACGCATAGCCATCATTTACTTGTTGCCGAAATCCACGGTAGGCGGAGCCGAGATCGCCTTTTCGTTTTCCACGCTGAAGTTGGGCTTGGTCTTCATGCCGAACGCCATCGCGGTCAGGTTGCTGGGGAAGGAGCGCACCGTCACGTTGTATTCCTGCACGGCCTTGATGTAGCGATTGCGCGCAACGGCGATGCGGTTCTCGGTGCCTTCCAGTTGCGCCTGTAGGTCGCGGAAGCCGGCGTCGGCCTTGAGCTGCGGATAGTTTTCCGCCACCACCAGCAAACGGGAGAGGGCGGAAGTCAGCTCACCCTGTGCGGCTTGGAATTTGGCGAATGCCTGCTCGTCATTGACCAGCTCTGGTGTGGCCTGGATGCTGCCGACCTTGGAGCGGGCGTTGGTGACGGTTTCAAGGACTTCCTTCTCATGCGAGGCGTAGCCCTTGACCACGTTGACCAGGTTGGGCACCAGATCGGCGCGACGCTGGTACTGGTTCAGCACTTCGGACCACGCGGCGTTGATCTGCTCGTCGGTCGATTGCAGGGTGTTGTAGCCGCAGCCGGAAAGCACCAGCATGGATGAAAGTACGAAAGCAGTGAGCCATTTACGCATTTTGTTATCTCCTTAATGAGAGGCAGTTTTTATCAAGATATGGCCGCCTGCTGTGTTTGCAAGTCCCGCATTGTGCGGCGGGCGTAGCACAGGTCTTCCCAGGCCTTGGCCTTGTCCGGCAGGTTGCGCAGCAGATAGGCCGGATGGTAGGTGACGATCACCGGCACGCCGTTATAGTCATGCAGCTTGCCGCGCAGCGCGCCGATAGCATTGTCGGTATTCAGCAGCGATTGCGCCGCGAAGCGCCCCATGGCGACGATCAGCTTGGGCTTGATCAGTTCGACCTGGCGTTTGAGGAAAGGATCGCATTTGACGACTTCTTCGCCATGCGGGTCGCGGTTTTCCGGCGGTCTGCACTTGAGCACGTTGGCGATGTACACGTTTTTGCCACGCTTCAACTCGATGGCCGCCAGCATGTTGTCCAGCAGCTTGCCCGCCTGACCGACGAAAGGCTCGCCGCGCCGGTCTTCCTCCGCACCTGGCGCCTCGCCGACGAAAAGCCATTCGGCATTGCGATCGCCCACACCGGTCACGGTCTGGGTGCGGGTCTTTGCCAGCGAGCAGGCCTCGCATGCCTTGATGGCGGCGTCCAGTGCTTCCCAGTCCATTTCCGCGATGTCGGCTTTGGCGATGGCTGGTTGAGTAATGATTTCAACCGGTTCCGGCGTGAGCGGTTGCGGAGCAGGCGAGGGTGCTATGGAAACTTCGGCGGTTTTCTCGACTTCAGCTACCGCCTCAATAACAGGCGCGGCTTCAGCCATCGTCGCCCGCGGCCGCCAGACCGGCAGCAACTCCAGTTCCTTCAATAATGCTTCGCGCGGCAAACTCATAGTGCCAGTCCCATCAGAATCGCATCTTCCCGGCCATTATGCGCGGGATAGTAGCCCTTGCGGACCGAAAACTCGTTGAAGCCGATGCTTTCGTACAGCGTGATGGCATTCTTGTTGGAAGGCCGCACTTCGAGGAACATCATCTGCGCGCCATGACGACGGGCGATGTCGATCACATGCTCCAGCAGCGCACGGCCCATGCCGCGGCCTTGGTAGTCCTGCGCGATGCTGATATTCAGAAGATGTGCTTCGTCCAGCACCGACATCATCACCGCATAGCCGACCACATCGCCTTGGGATTCGTAAATCCAGCAGCTATAACCGGCATGCAGCGAGTCGGCAAAATTGCCACGCGACCATGGATGCGAATATATCTTGGGCTCGATTTCCATAATCCGGTCGAGATCCTCGAACTGCATCGGGCGGAAAACGGTATCCGGTTTGATAACGGCGCTCATCGTTCGGCCATCGTCAGTGCAACCTTGTTGCGGATATAAATAGGTGCGGCTTCGGCGGCGGGCAATGCCTTGCCCAGCGCGAAGTCCTTAACCGCCAGTGCAGCGATGTCGCGCGCATGCGGAAAGGCAGAGCCATTCTGGCTGCTGATCTGCCCGGCATAACATTCATTCAGGA
>DATHWE010000120.1:0-22346 GCA_035460905.1 Methylophilaceae bacterium
TTCACCGAGTTCCATCCGGCCCTGGCCGAATTCCTGGCCGTTGAGGTAGATCGTCGGCACAGCCATGATGCGCCGCTCGTCGACTTCCTTTTGATACAGCGCGCCGTCGATCATCACATGGGTGATATTCGGGTTGAGCACAGCCATCAGGTTCAGCGCCTGCACCACCTCCGGGCAATTGTGGCAGGAGAGTGAAATATAGGTTTCAAAGCGGAATTCGCCCTGGATGCCCTTGATCTGCTCGATGACGTCGGCTTCCACCTTGGGTGGATGGCCGCCGACTTGCAGCAGCGCCAGCACGAGGGACGTAAATTCGTGGCCCATCGGAATACCGGCAAACGTGAGGTCGATGTTTTCTCCGGGGCGGTTGAGCGAGAACGACGGTGTGCGCTCGTTGGCGTTGCGGTGTTGTTCGAGCGTGATCTTGCCGGACAGCCCTGCGATATCCTCCAGCAGTTCCAGCATCTCGCGCGATTTGGCGCTGTCGTCAAGATTGGCGACGATGTCGATCTGCTGCGTCAGCTTCTCGAAATATGCTTGCAGCTGGTTTTTGATATTGGCGTCCAACATGATGTTCAATCCGTTCTCTCTTTAAACGTTGGGTAAAGCCGCCCGGGAAAAAGAACCCGGGCGTCATGCGAGTACTAGCTTAGATCTTGCCGACCAGGTCCAGGGACGGGGTCAGCGTAGCGGCGCCTTCGTTCCACTTCGCCGGGCAAACCTGGCCCGGATTGTTGGCGACGTATTGGGCGGCCTTCAGCTTGCGCAGGGTTTCCTTTACGTCGCGAGCGATCGCGTTGTCATGGATTTCCAGCGTCTTGATCACGCCATCCGGGTTGATCACGAAGGTGCCGCGCAGTGCCAGGCCTTCTTCTTCGATGTGCACGCCGAATGCGTGGGTCAGCGCATGGGTCGGGTCGCCGATCAGCGGGAACTTCGCCTTGCCGACGGCCGGGGAGGTTTCATGCCACACCTTGTGTGCGAAATGGGTGTCAGTGGTCACGATGTAGACTTCGGCGCCTACTTTCTGGAATTCGGCGTAGTTGTCGGCGGCATCTTCGACTTCGGTCGGGCAGTTGAAGGTGAACGCGGCCGGCATGAAGATGACCACGGACCACTTGCCCTTCAGGTCGGCTTCGGTCACGTCGATGAATTTGCCGTTATGGAAGGCGGAAGCCTTGAACGGTTGTACTTGGGTGTTGATCAGGGATATTGCCATTTGCATTTTCTCCATTTGGGTTGGTGTATTGAACTGCGATGGAGTGCATTCTAGGCAAGCGCTATAAATAGCACAAATTGATTGTTATTATTGATCTGATAATACAAATCTATCGATAGCGACAGCTGGCCTGCAAAACAAAAACGGCAGCCGAAGCTGCCGTTTTTGATCCGGCTACCACATCGTGGTTACCGGTTAATGCAAGCGCAAATTAGCGGTTGCAAACGTACATCGTAACTTCAAAGCCGAAACGCATTTCGGTAGCTTGGGGCTTGGTCCACATAATGATCTCCTTAGGTTTAAGTTAAGTGCTGCACAGTCGCCGGAATCCGGCTTCTGTGAGTCGTACTATACTCAGATGCAGGGCAAGTGCATTCGGGGTAGTCATGAAATACACCTCATGATTTTAATGAACCGTAGTAAGCTGAATTCTGCTCGTCCTAATATTGTCTTAGCATAATCAACAGCTTCCATTCGTTATCAGAAACGAGGTCACGATGCTGAAAAATGTTTTGCTCAAGCAACTTGGCGAAAAATTGAGGGGGCTGCCGCTGGCGGTGCATTTATGGGATGGCGAAGTCATGGCCGTGGAGGAACCCCGGGTGCGCATTCATGCCTCCGACCCACGTGCACTGGGCGTCCTGATCAATCCTAGCCTCGGCGGACTGGCGCGGGCTTATGTCGAAGGCTGGATCGATTTGCACGGTGATGCGCGCGACATTCTCGACCTCGGCCGAACCTTGTGCCAGGCGGAAACGCCGGTGCGTAAAGGTGCCGGCTCCGATTGGCGCTGGTGGCGGCATACCCGTAGCCGCGACCGGCGCAATATTACCTATCACTACGATGTTTCCAACGAGTTCTATGGGCTCTGGCTGGATCGCAACCGCGTTTATTCCTGTGCCTATTTCGAAGAAGCGCAGGATAGTCTGGATATCGCACAGGAAAAAAAGCTCGACTTGATCTGTCGCAAGCTAATGCTGAAACCCGGTGAGCACCTGCTGGATATTGGTTGCGGCTGGGGCGGCCTGATTTTGTGGGCTGCCGAAAAATTCGGCGTGCAAGCGACGGGTATTACGCTGTCCGACAATCAACGCGATTACGTGAATGAAGAAATCCGCCGTCGCGGCTTGGAGGGAAGGGTGGAGGTTCGGCTGATGGACTATCGCGATGTACCGGAGGACCCGCCTTACGACAAGATTGCCAGCGTCGGAATGTTCGAGCATGTCGGCCGGCGCAACCTGCCGGAATATTTTGCCAAGATCCATCGCCTGCTCCGCCCGGGCGGGCTGGTAATGAATCACGGCATTACCTCGACCGCAGTGGAGGCCAACGGCCTGGGCAGTGGCATTGCCGAGTTCGTCGAGGATTATGTTTTCCCCGGTGGCGAACTGACGCACGTGTCTACGGTGATGCAGGAAATGGCAGCTGCCGGATTGGAACCTCTGGATGCGGAAAACCTACGGCCGCATTACGCACGTACATTGTGGGAGTGGGTGGAGCGGTTGGAGTCGCGCCAGGATGAAGCGATGGGGATGATAGGGGAGCACAAATACCGTATCTGGCGCATCTACATGGCCGGTTCGGCCTATGCCTTCGAGCGCAACTGGATGGCGCTATTCCAGATTCTCGGCGGCCGGCCGCTCAAGGGCGGAAAACAGGAGTATCCCTTCAGCAGGCGGCATGTTTACAGTACCTGAGCAAGCATGCGGCAAAAGACTGCACCAGCCAGGCGAAGGGTCGCTCTGGCAATCCCAGGCTCAAAACCGGCAGTTGGCTTACTCGAACTTGTAATTCATCTGGTGCTCGATATCCATCCCGCTCCAGCCCTTGCCCGATGCGCTGGGCAGGACGATGCAGTTGAAGGGCTCCTTGCCGGTGATGCCTTTGTACTTACCCGAGCCGTTGGTGATGGTGTGGGTGCCGCAGCCGAATCTCGGCAGTGCGCCGACAAGCTCGCGGGTATCAAAGGTCGTGAAAATCCGGTCGCCGTCCTTGTCGGTCATGGTGCAGCCGCCGTTCATGTATTTTGACGGGCCGGAATCGATCTTGATCGCAACACAGTGGGCGATCAACTTATCCATGAGCGGCTTTCCCTCCAGATTGGCCGTTGTGCCGACCATTTCCAACGCAACGGCTTTTCCCAGGTTGTCGACATCGATGGTGTTGATCGGCTGCATGACGTAGTGGATGACATAATTGATAGTGCCCTGCTTGGGCCAGTCGGCGCCCAGTGCAACGCCACTCCACAGCAACATGGTGGCTGCCGCGCAGAGGAAAGCTCCGGAAACTCGATTTGCTTTCATGATGTGTTCCCTCCTTCAAAAATCGTACTTGAATAAATCCTCCTGGACGAACCTCCCGGCAATTTGGGGGCATGAAAATCGAATGGAATCCGGTTTTTCTATCCCCGATTAATTGTTGACTTGTTTAGTATGGTATTCCGGAGATGTGCTTTATTCAATAGGGATTTGTCGAGAGGGCCGCCTGAGCAAAAAAAAGCCCCTCCATGGCAGAAAGAGGGGCAAAAGATCGCGATTACTACGGAGATAAGCAAGGCCCGGCCATGACTGCCGGGCCGATTGTGCAGGTTACAGCGCGAACACGTTCATCGCGCCGCCGCCAGGAGCAGCGTTGAACTTGACCAACTCCTTATACCCGCCGGCGGCACCGAGGCCGTCGGTTTCGTTGGTCATGCCCAGGTTCATCGCCACGCCGGCCCAGCCGCCGATACCGGAAAGCGTGCCGACGTACTGCTTGCCCTTGTGGCTATAGGTGATGGCATTGCCCACCACGCCGGAGCCGACCTGGAACTTCCACAGCTCCTTGCCTGTGTTGGCATCCAGCGCCTTGAACCAGCGGTCCAGGGTGCCGTAGAACACCAGGTTGGACGAGGTGACCAGCGCGCCGCTCCAGGCGGAGAACTTCTCCTTGTTGTACCAGACCGACTTGCCCTTGAGGCCGTCCCACGCCATGAAACCGCCCATCACGCCTTCGGGGCCGGCGAACATGGTCAGCGTGGATCCGACCCACGGCTGGCCTGCAACGTACTTGGATTCCACCGGCTCATAGGTCATGCACACGTGGTTCATCGGCACGTAGAACAGCTTGGTCTTGGGAGAGAACGCGACCGGTTGCTGGTCCTTTACACCCAGCGCGGAGGGGCAGATGCCTTGGGCGTTGTAGTCCTGATGGGTAGAGAACTTCGGGTCCTTGTTGGGGACGCCGGACTTTATGTCAACGGAGGTGGCCCAGTTGACGAAAGGGCGCATCTTGTCGGCGACCAGCAGCGTGCCGTTGGTGCGGTCGAAGGTGTAGGCGAAGCCGTTGCGGTCGAAGTGCGAGGCCAGCTTCTTGCCCTTGGCATCCCACAGCACCACTTCGTTCATGCCGTCATAATCCCATTCGTCGTGCGGCGTCATCTGGTAGCCCCAGCGTGCCATACCGGTATCGAGGTCGCGTGCGAAAATGGTCATCGCCCACTTGTTGTCGCCGGGACGCACGTCCGGGTTCCAGGTTCCGGGGTTGCCGGTGCCGTAGTACAACAGGTTGAGCGCCGGGTCGTAGGAGTACCAGCCCCAGGTGCCGCCGCCGCCATTTTGCCAGCCGTCCTTGCGTGCCTGCGGCTTGAGCCAGGTCTTCACGCCGAGGTCGGATTCCGGGTACTTCAGTTGTTCCTTCTTGAGCGCCTTGAAGGAGCCGCCCAGCTTGTTACCGCCGTTCACGTCTTCATAGAGGGAGAGGGCGGAATAGTGCGGGTTTTCCTTGTTGAAATCCTTGCCGATCAGCACTTCGCTGTCCGGGCCGGTGGAGTACGCACGCCACAGCAGCTTGCCGTCCTTGATGCCGTAGGCGGAAAGGTAGCAGCGCACGCCATATTCGCCGCCGGCACATCCGGTAACGACCTTGTCCTTGAATACATGCGGTGCGTTGGTGGTTGAGGCGCCTTCCTGAGTGTTGACCACCTGCACGTCCCACAGCTTGTCGCCGGACTTGGCATCCAGTGCGACCAGCTTGCCGTCGTTCTGCTGCAGGAATATCTTGCCGTCACCGTAGCCCAGGCCGCGGTTCACGTTGTCGCAGCACAGCAGGGACTGGATGGACGGATCCTGCTTTGGAAAATAGGACCACTTGATTTTTTGCTGATCGTTGAGATCCAGCGCATACACATTGTTCGGGAACGCGGTATGAATGTACATGGTGTCGCCGATGACCAGCGGCGCACCTTCGTGGCCGCGATTGACACCCGTAGCAAAGGTCCAGGCCAGCTTCAGGTTCTTGACGTTGCTCTTGTTGATCTGGTTAAGACCGCTGTAGCCGGTATTGGCGTAGTCCTTGCGCGGAGCAGCCCACTGGCTGTCATCGCTCATCAGCTTCGCCAGATCGTCTGCAGCAAATGCCGGGGTGCCGATCAGGCCGTACAGGGCGGAGCCTAGTGCCAATTTAAACGGTAGATATTTCATCTGATTTCTCCAAGACTTGATAGTTATTTGATACTGCTTGAGCGCTCATCGGACGCGCTTGTCATGAATCGACATGACACCCTTACGCAATCGCTGTGCCAGCCTGCCGAAAGATTGTTTTTATCAAAGGTTAAGTCATTGGATTAAATTACAAACAGTCACTTTTCCCAGTCAATCCCGACCTGAAGGTACTGGGCTGAATTTGTTACTGTTTGTAACGAAACTGCACAGGTGTCACAGTCATGACACAATGCGGAAAAGTACTTTTTGAGGCTTACGCCATGCAGGATGAAACGCAAGCAGTATTGCGCGCCCGGCAGGAATTTTTCTCCGCCGGCCGCGTCAGGGAAGGTGCGGTCGCGGAGGCTATCGAACGCTCATGGCGACGGTGCCTCAACAACGGCCTCGACAGTACTTCACCCATTAATAACGAGCTGATGACCCAGCACGAGCTCGCGCTCAAATGTGAGAAAAACGAAGTGCTGCTGTCCCATGCCCGCCCGGAAATGGCGACGCTGAACGAGCAGATCGCACATACCCGCAGCATGGTGATTCTCACCGACGACGAGGGTCTCATCCTGCACAGTCTCGGCGACGACAACTTTCTGAGCGAAGCGCAGCGCGTATCGCTCAGCCCCGGCTCCTCTTGGCACGAAGACCAGCGCGGCACCAATGCTATCGGTACGGCGCTGGTGGACAAGGCTCCCCTGACGGTGCAGGGCGCCGAACACTACATGGAGCGCCACCATATTCTCAGTTGCTCGGCGGTACCGATTTTCGGCGCGGCGAATGAGCTGGTCGGGACGCTCGACGTTTCCAATGACTATTTGAAGCCGCAGCAACATACGCTGGCGCTGGTGAAGATGGCGGCGCAGATGATCGAAAATCGCCTGTTCCGCGAGAGTTGCAGGGGCGAGTTTGCGTTGCATTTCCACGCACGTCCGGAATTCATCGGGACATTGTGGGAGGGGATCGCAGTATTCTCCGGCGAGGGCAGTCTCGTTGCACTGAACCGCAGCGGCCAGTTCCAGCTTGAGCTCGCAGGTTCCGCACGCGGTGTGCATTTCGACCGTCTTTTCGATATGCCGCTGGAGGCCATGCTGTCACGTGGCGCCTCAGCCGAACAATTGATTTTCCCGCTACGCCTCGCCAATGGCGCACGTCTTTTTGCCCGCCTTGAGATTTCTCAGGAACGTCTGCAGCCGCCCAAAGCCGAAACTGCACGCCAGAAGCGCACTTCCGCCGCCAATTTCGACATGCTGGACAGCGGCGATCCGCGCGTGGCGCGAGCCATTGCGCAGGTGAAGATGGTGCTGAAGCAGGAGATTCCCATCCTCATCGAAGGCGAAACCGGCGTCGGCAAGGAACTGTTTGCCCGTGCCATTCACGATGCCAGCCGACGTAGCGATGGCCCGTGGGTGGCCGTGAATTGCGCCGCCTTACCGGAAGGTCTGATCGAATCCGAACTATTCGGTTATGAAGAGGGCGCCTTTACCGGCGCACGCCGCCGGGGCAGCCCGGGCAAGCTGGAGCAGGCGCACGGCGGCACGTTGTTCCTGGACGAAATCGGCGATATGCCGCTGGCATTGCAAGCCCGGCTGTTGCGCGTATTGCAGGAACGCAGCGTCACGCCGCTGGGCGGCAGCAAGGCGAAGGCTCTGGATTTTTCGCTGGTGAGTGCCACCAACCAGAAGCTGCGCGAGAAAGTCGAAAGCGGCGAATTCCGCAGCGATCTCTATTACCGCCTGAACGGCCTTTCGGTGACCTTGCCTCCGCTCAGGCAACGCACGGATTTGCCCGCGCTGCTGGATATGCTGCTGCAGATCGAACACGCCGAACAGGCTGTATTCACGCCGGAAGTAATGCAGTTGTTCCAGACGCATCCTTGGCCGGGCAATATCCGTCAATTGCACAATGTATTGCGTACCGCGTTGGCGCTTTCTTCCGGGCAGCCGATCAGCGAGCTGCACCTGACGCAGGATTTCCTCGATGATCTGGAGCGGTGCGCCGAGGAAGAGATCGAAGCCAGCACGCTCGATAGCATGGCCGACGACGCGATACGTGCAGCCTTGCGCAGCAACGACGGCAACGTCTCGGCAGCCGCGCGCCAGCTCGGCATCAGCCGCAATACGATGTACCGCAGAATGAAGTCTCTGGGCTAAACGCCTTTCGCAAGTTTCGCTCGCGTCATGCACGAGAGGCCCTTCCCTTCCTCAGGGAAGGGAGGCGTCCTGATATCCCTATGGTTTAAGCCGTGTGTAATCACGAATGAAAGACGGTTGACTTGATAATTAAGAATCATTATCATTTGCATCATGATTAATTCGTCAGACAAGCCCGACACCATCGCCCACGCCGTTCAGGTAGGGGAGGGCATAGCCGCACGCAAGCGCATCAACAGTCGCGATCTGTTCGGGCCGTTGCGCGAGCTGGTGATCGAGCATGTCGGTGAAGAGTACCGCTTGCGCATCACCAATCAGGGCAAGCTGATCCTCACTAAATAAAAGAAATCAACCGCACCTGCACGGGTGCGAGCCAGCCAGGCGCCATCAGCGTAGTAGCCAGCCAGCAGTATGAAATTCGCTTCAGCAAACGTTGCTGGAGTTGGCTGACTAAAGGGCATCATGAGCGCAAACAATCCATGCAATAAGACTGTTCTGGCCGGCGAAAGCGGTTGCAGGGTGGTCTATTGTCACGATTGCCATGTGGCGGAACTCGAAGTGGGCTCCGTCAGCCTGCGCCTCAAGGATGACGCCTTTCGCAATCTCTCCAGCCTGATGGCGGCTGCTGTCGTCAACCTGGACAAGGCATTCCTGAACGATGGCGGGCTTTACGGACAGGATGGACGTCATGTCCACTAACGCAGCCGTATCATCCGGCGTCAACGCTGCGATGCCTGCCGAAAGCATGGCGCGTCTGGCTGCCATGCCCGATCTTCCCGGCATCCAGTTGCCGCGTGTCGCTCCCAAGTCGCTGGCATTGGTGATTGCGCTGCATGCTGCCATCGTCGTCGTGCTGGCGAACCACCGCACGGAAGTGCCCGAGCCGCCGCGCCCCGTCATGGTTAGCCTGATTACGCCGGAGCCTGCGCCGGAAACCCCCAAGCCCGAAATCACGCCGCCCAAGCCGCTGCCTGCGACGCCCACACCGGTCAAGAAAAAAGCCGAACCCAAGCCTGTGAAAAAGCCGGAACCAGTCGTGCAGCCCGAGCCGCAGCTGGTGTCCAAGGCTCCCGAGAATACGCCTGCGCCATCGGTCGAACCGCCGGCGCCCACCCCGCCTGCCCCCGCGCCTGAAGTTCCGCCTCCGCCGCAGCCCGAGGTTGCCAAGGCGGCTCCTCCCGAGCCGGAAGAAGAGCCGCCTATCGATCCGCCGCGCTTCAATGCCGACTATCTCGACAACCCTGCTCCAGGCTATCCGCCGCTTTCACGGCGCCTGGGTGAGGAAGGGCGTGTCCTGCTGCGCGTACACGTTGCGGCGGGCGGCACGGCAAAGTCGGTGGCTTTGCATAAATCCAGCGGTCATTCCCGGCTGGATCAGGTCGCCCTCGATACCGTAAAGAGGTGGAAATTCGTACCCGCACGCCAGGGTGACAAGTCCGTGGATGCGTGGGTCATCGTACCGATTCAATTTAGTTTAAGAGGCTAGTTCATGAACCAATCCCTGGGTTTTGCCAATTTTCTGCAAACGGTCGACGGTGTCGGCATGTTTCTGCTGGTCGCACTGGGACTATCGTCGGTCGCCACGTGGTATCTGATTGCCACCAAGTCAGTCGCCAACTGGCGCATGCGGCGTCATGCCAAGAGCTTTTTGGCGGCCTTCTGGGAAGCGCCCAACCTCGACGTGGTGGCCGAGCGCCTGAATGACGGCATGCCGCGCGATCCGTTCTCGCACCTGGCGCATCACGGCTTCCGCGCGATTGCGCAGCATGGTTCCAAGACCGGTCAGCGCATGATCGAAGCCGGCTCGCAGGAAGAATTCCTCACCCGTTCGCTGCGCCGCGCCATCGAGCAGGACACCGCACGCCTCGAATCCGGCCTGACGGTGTTGGCTTCGGTGGGTTCCAGCGCTCCGTTCGTGGGGCTGTTCGGCACCGTATGGGGCGTGTATCACGCGCTAATCAGCATTGGCGCCAGTGGGCAGAGCACGCTGGACAAGGTCGCTGGGCCGGTGGGCGAGGCCCTCATCATGACGGCACTCGGTTTGGCCGTCGCGATTCCGGCGGTACTGGCATACAACTTCTTCACCCGTTCGAATCGCATCGTGCTATCCGAGTTGGATTCCTTCGCGCATGACCTGTTTGCCTTCATGTCCACCGGTGCGCGCATGGCCGAGCCGACAGCAGAAGGCAAGGTGACGCCTATCTCCAAGCGGAGCGCGTGATGGCATTCGGCGGATTCTCGAAAAACCAGGCCAGCCAGCCGATGGCGGAGATCAACATGATCCCGCTGATCGACGTGATGCTGGTGCTGCTGGTGATCTTCATCATCACCGCGCCGATGCTGAATCACGCGGTCAAGGTGGAGTTGCCCAAGGCCAGTTCCGCGCCGGAGGAGCAGAAGCCGGACGTGATCCGGCTGACGATAGACGCCACGGGCGCTGTTTACTGGAACGACCAGAAACTGGAAGAAACCGAATGGCGTAGCCGTATGGCCGAAGCTGCCAAAAAACCGACGCAGCCCGAACTGCGCATTCGCGCCGACGGCGCCAGTGCTTACCGCAACGTGGCCGGCGTAATGTCGGACGCGGCGACGGCTGGGCTGACCAAAATCGGCTTCGTTACGGAGCCCAAGCCTTAAGCAACCAGCATTCATTAAACAAATAGCCAGCCAGCACGAAGTGTTCATGCAAGCCAGCCGCGACAGTTAACAAAGGGGAGTTCTTGCATGAAAACTACATTCAATTTGCGGCCGCACCATGCCGCATTGCTGCTGGCGCTTGCCGCATGGCCAGCACAGGCTGCTGAATACGCGAAGTCCGACGTGAGCGTGACCGAAACGGGCGCTGAAGCCACGCTACCGGAAGTAAGTGTCCAGGCAGATACGGAAAACGAAAACCGCTATCAGCCGCTGACCACCAAAACCGCCGCCAAGATCGAAGCCGAACTGCGCGACATTCCGCAAACGGTCAATGTGATTCCCGAGACGCTATTCCGTGACCAGGGCGCGCGTTCGATGAATGAAGTTCTGCGCAATGTGCCGGGCGTCGGTTTCAGTAACGGCGACGGCCAGCGCGACCAGGTGACCATTCGTGGCTTTTCGGCGATCGCCGACCAGTTCATCGACGGCGTGCGCGATGACGCGCTGTATTTCCGCGAGCTTGCCAATATCGAGCAAGTGGAAGTGCTGAAAGGCCCGGCATCGGTGCTCTACGGTCGCGGCTCTTCGGGTGGCCTCATCAACCGCATCACCAAGAAACCTACGGACGATCCATTTACCAATGTGACGACGACGGTCGGCTCGTGGGACATGAAGCGCGTCGAAGTGGACTCCAATCAGCCGCTGGGCGAGGCCGCCGCGTTTCGCATCAATGCGGCTGTGGAAGACTCCGGCAGTTTTCGCGATCAGGGCTTTACTGAGCGCAATTTCATCGCGCCCTCGCTGCAGCTGAATATCTCGGAAAAGACCAAGCTGCTGTTCCAGGTGGAAAACCTGGAAGACAAGCGCGTGACCGACTTCGGCGTGCCAGCGATCAACGGCCGTCCGGTGAATGTGGACCCGGAGACATACTACGGTTCCAGCGATGCGCGCGACGACGATTACACCGAGACCGATATTCTGTCCGGCGCGGTGACGCTGGAGCATGAGTTCAACAATGGCTGGAAACTGAAGAACACCTTCCGAGCTAGTGACTACGATCTCAATCGCAACAACACTGTAGCTCAGACAGTTAACACCAGCACTTTGACGGTCACGCGCCGCCACAGCTTTATCGACCGCCAGGAGCACGGGTATTTCAACCAGACGGACATCAGTACCGATGCCAGCTGGCTCGGACTCAAGCATGCGCTGCTGTTCGGCATGGAGTTGGGCTACCAGGACAAGGATGCGCAGTCAGGCAATTATGCCAATCCGGGGTCTGTAAGCCTGTACGATCCGCAGTCCAATGACAACACCGGCGCTAACCGCACGGTCACGGCCAGCACCCGCGCCCTGAGCAAGGTTGCCGGTTTCTATGTGCAGGACCTGATCACCCTGAGTTCCGAGTGGAAGGCACTGGTCGGTGTACGGCATGACCGCTTCGATCAGACTACGGAAAATATCCTGACTGATACCCGTTTCGGGCGTACCGATACCGAATTCAGTCCGCGTGCCGGGCTGGTCTATCAGCCGACACCATGGGCCAGTGTTTACGCTTCGTATACGCAATCGTTCCAGCCTTCGCAGGAGGTGTTTGCGCTGGCTGCGAACAACACCGATATCGCGCCGGAAGAAACGACCAACTACGAAGTGGGAACCAAGCTGGATTTCCTCGGCGGTAACCTCTCCGCGATGGTTTCGCTGTTCCGTCTCGAGCGCACCAACATCAAGTCTGTCGATCCGACGGACACAACCAAGCTGATTCCAGTCGGTGAGCAGCGTACCGATGGCCTGGAACTCTCTCTCAGTGGTCGCCCGGCGCATGGTTGGGATATCACCGCAGGCTATGCCTTCCTCGATGCTGAAATCACGGAGTCCCCAACGAGCGTCGGCGTGCCGATCAGCGCCACAGGGGCGTCCTATCTTGTTGCTATCGAAGGTAACCGTCCTAGCCTGACACCTCGCCACAGCGCCAATCTGTGGGTGACGCGCCGTTTCGACAACGGCTTCGGTCTCGGTGGCGGCGTGACTCTCATGGGCGAACAATTCGCCTCCGTCAGCAATGAAGTAAAGCTGCCGGGATATGCCCGTGCGGACATGACCGCGTTCTATGAGACCAAAAAGTATGAAGTACGCCTGCTGGTCAACAACATCTTCGATCGCGAGTACTTCGAATCCGCCCATGGTTCCGTCGATATCGACAACACCCCCGGGGCGCCTCGCAATGCGCAGTTGTCGCTCAAACTGAAGTTCTAGGAGAACAATAATGAAAAAAATCATGCAAATGCTGCTCATGCTGGGTATGGCAGCATCGCTGCCTGTGAAGGCGCATTATCTGTGGATAGAGCCGGCTGCGAATGGCGAGGCGCATCTGTGTTTCGGCGAATACGAAAATGCGTTGCGCGAAAAGTCGGGCGGGCGGCTGGATACGATTGCGATGCCGGAAGTGCAGAGCAATGACGACAAGCGTCTGGCCGTGGCGGTGCAGCGCAAGGCTGATTACCTGGCATTGGCCGCCAAGGCCGGTCAGCCGCTGATTGCGCAGGAAATAACGATGAAAGTCAAAGACCTGCGTAAAAACAACATCGGCATCGTCAAGCCCATGTATTACTCGCGCTTCGCTGCGGCGGATACCGAAGGCGCATCCGCGTTGGCGCTCGATATCCAGCCGCTAGGCAAGGGCCGTATCCGTGTCAGCTTGCATGGCAAGCCGCTGGTAAAGGCCAAATTGAACGTGTTCGCGCCCAACCAGTGGCTGCGCGAATACGAGACCGATGCGCAGGGCGAAACCACGGTTGAAACGCCGTGGCCGGGACTGTATGTGCTGGAAGTCGTTCATGTCGAAGCGAGCAAGGGGGAATATCAGGGCGATGCTTATGAAGGTATACGCCACGTAAGCACCCTGAGCCTGATGCGCTGATGACGGCTGCATCTACGACTCCGGCGCATGTCAGCCGGGCCAAGGTTCTGCGCTGGCTGCGTCGCGTACATGGCTGGCTGGGGTTGTGGGGCGCGGTGTTGGGGCTGTTGTTCGGCGTGACCGGTTTTTTGCTGAATCACCGCACCGTGATGAAAATTCCGGCACTCAAAATGGAGCAAAGCCAGTTTGAAGTGGCCATGCCGGCCCGTACACCGAAAAACGCGCAGGAATTTGCGCAGATGATGCAGCGCGAGTTCGAGCTCAAGCAGCCGGCTTACAAGGTGCATGACGAACCTTCACGGCCCATTGCCTGGGGCGACAAAAAGCTCCTCCAGCCTGCCCAGTGGAAGGCGGATTTTCATCTGCCGCATTATTCCCTTAGCGCCGAGTACTGGGTGGGCAATCAGTTTTTCAGCGTGAAGCGGCAGGACGTCAATGCCTGGGGTTTCCTGATGCGCATGCATAAGGGCACAGGCATGAATGCCGGATGGATTCTGCTGGTTGATTCCTTGGCCGGGGCAATGCTGGTGCTTTCGATTACTGGCGTGCTGTTGTGGACCAAGATGCGCGGATCGCGTCTGGCTTTGGCCGGACTGGTCGGGACGTCGCTGGGATTGACGGTGTTATTCACAATGCAGTCGCTTTAAATACAGGGCCGCACCAGGCGGCCTGCTTTCAAAAATAAGCTAGCCAGCTTTCAGCCAGCCAGCCGATATGGAAACTCATCGGAGGTTGGCATGAAAATGCGCAATGCAACATTGGTATTGGCGTTAGCCGCGGCTTGGGGTATCGCTGCCCCGGCTGCCGCACAGGAGCAAATTGACGCGGAAGCCGCGCCGGACACTGTTCTGCCCGAAGTGCAGGTGAACGTCGCACCCCGGCTGGATCTTCCCAGCGAAGAAACCGGCTCCTACACCGTTCGCAGTTCCAGTTCCGCAACCGGGCTGGATTTGAGCCTGCGCGAGACGCCGCAATCGGTGTCGGTCATCACGCAGGAGCAAATGGATGACTTCCGCCTGCTCAGCATTAACGATGTGCTGGACAACGTGCCTGGCATTACGGTCGAGCGTGTCGAAACCGACCGTACCTATTATTCTGCACGCGGTTCCGACATCACCAACTTCCAGGTCGATGGCATCGGCCTTCCCATGCCTTACGGTCTCATCGACGGCGATATCGACACCGCGGTGTACGACCGCATCGAGGTTGTCCGCGGCGCCAACGGCTTGATGTCGGCGACCGGCAATCCTTCTGCCACCGTTAACTTCATCCGCAAGCGGCCGACCGCCGATTTCAATGCTTCGGTCGATGTGTCAGCCGGCTCGTGGAACAACTACCGGCTGGAATCCGACGTGTCTGGCACGCTCAATGAGGCCGGCAACCTGCGCGGCCGTGCGGTGGTCGTCAAGCAGGACAAGGATTCCTACCTCGACCGCTACCAGCACGACAAGACCGTGTTGTACGGCATCCTCGAAGCCGATCTCGGCGACAGCACCTTGCTGACCATCGGCCACACTTACCAGGAAAACGACGCCGACAGCCCCTTGTGGGGCGCATTGCCGCTGATATACAGCGACGGCCGCCGCGTCCATTACGACGTTTCCGCCAGCCCCGCCACGGACTGGGCGTACTGGAAATCGAAGGACAACCGCTCGTTTGCCGAACTGGCACACGAATTCGCCAATGGCTGGCAGGCCAAGGCAGTGCTGACGCGGCGCGAAAACACCGAAGACAGCAATCTCTTTTACGTCAACGGTATAACCGCCGACAGCATGACGACCTTCCCCAGTCTTTACGAGATGGAGAACGAGCAGTGGATTGCGGATGTTTACGCGAAAGGGCCGTTCAGCCTCGGCGGGCGCGAACACGACCTGATGGTGGGCGCCAGCTGGTCGAAATCCGATCTCGAGGCGGAGTCGCGGTACGGGTCTTCGGTCGGCACGGCAATCACGCTGCAGGAAGTTCTGGCCGGTTCGTCGCCCAACACCACCTATCCGACCGTGGGCGGCACGGCCGATTTCCGCGACAAGCGCAGCAGTCTCTACGGCGCGGCGCACTTCAACGTGACTGACCGGCTGGACCTAATCGGCGGCGCGCGCGTCACCGGCGTTAAAAGCGAAGGCGAAAGCTACAGCGTGGCTCACGAGTACGAACACAACGACGAAGTCACGCCCTATGCCGGCATTGTGTATGCCTTGACCGACGTGCATTCCGCCTACGCCAGCTACACGGATATCTTCAACCCGCAGACGCAACTGGGCGCAGACCTCAAACCGCTGGCGCCGCTTGAAGGCAACAACTACGAGGCCGGCATCAAGAGCGAGTGGCTGGGCAAAAAGCTGAACAGCACGTTCGCCGTTTTCAAGAATACACAGGACAACGTAGCCGAATTCGCCGGCACCGTTTCCGGGTTATCGACCTATCGCGGCATCAGCGCTGACACCAAAGGGTTTGAAATCGATGTGGCGGGCGAAGTCACGGATCGCCTGAAAGTGCAGGGCGGCTATACCGCGATGTCTATCGAGGGCGAGGATGGCGAAGACGTGAAAACCTACACCCCGCGCCATATCTTCAATCTCTCGACCACCTATCGCGTGCCGATGGTGGAAGGCCTGAAGGTCGGCATGAACGTTAACTGGCGCGGCGATATTTACCGCGAGGTTTCCGGATTTCGCGTCTATCAGGAAAGCTACGCACTGGTCGATCTCATGGCCGCCTATGAAATCGACAAGCGCACCACGCTCACCCTTAACCTCGACAACGTGACGGACGAGAAATACCTGACCAGCCTGCTGTGGGATCAGAGTTTCTACGGCACGCCGCGCAGCGCCAGCCTGACGCTGAGCTGGAAGTACTAGCCCATCATGCGCGCATCGCTCGTCCTGCTGCATCGCTGGTTCGGCCTGTTCATGGCCGTGTTCCTGATCGTCTCCGGTTTGACCGGCGCGATCATTTCGTGGGATCACGAGCTGGACGAATGGCTGAACCCGCAGATGTACCAGTCGGGGAGCGGCGGCGTGAGAAGCACGCAATCCGCGCTTGCGCTGGCGGAACAGTTCGAGGCACAGGACAAGCGTGCCATGGTCACCTACCTGCCGCTCGCCATCGAACCGGGCCACGCCCTGGGCATGTCGGTCCGGGCCAGGCCGGATCTGTCGACCGGCAAGGCGTACCCGCTCGATTACAACCAGGTGGCGCTTGATCCCGCCACCGGCGCAGTGCAGGGCAGCCGCATGTGGGGCGATGTGTCGCTCACGCGCGAAAACCTGCTGCCTTTTCTCTACAAGCTGCATTACAGCCTGCATATTCCGAATGGTTTCGGCATGGAACTGGGGGTGCTGTTCATGGGCATCGTCGGTATCGTGTGGGTGATCGACAGTTTCATCGCGCTGTGGATTTCATTTCCCAACGGCAGCGCCTGGCGCAAGTCGTTCGTCTTCCGCTGGAAACAGGGCGGTTACAGGCTCAATTTCGACTTGCACCGCTCGGGCGGTGTCTGGTTGTGGGCGCTGCTGCTGACGCTGGCGGTCACTTCGGTATCGATGAACCTGAATTTCCAGGTGGTACGGCCCGTGGTGTCGCTGTTTTCCGAACTCGCGCCCAGCCCGTTCGCGATACGCGCGCCCAATCCGCCGGACCAGCCGCGCGAGCCGCGCATCGGCCGCGAACAGGTGATCGCACTGGCAAAATCGGAAGCGGAAAAACGCAACTGGGAACTGCCCGCCGGGGGTGTGTTCTACAACCCGGAAGTAGGCATCTACGGCGTGGGTTTCTTCAAGCCCGGCAACGATCACGGTGATGGCGGTCTCGGCAATGCCTGGCTGTATTTCGACGGGCAGGATGGTCGCTTTATCAGCGCGCTGGTGCCGGGCACGGGCAGCGCCGGCGATATTTTCATGCAGGCGCAGTTCCCGCTGCACTCCGGGCGCATTCTCGGGCTTCCTGGGCGCATCCTGGTTTCGTTCATGGGGCTGGCTGTAGCCGTGCTGTCGGTGACCGGCATCGTGATCTGGGCGCGGAAGCGAACCGCTCGGGCGCGCAATGCCGAATCCACGGTCGGGCCCGATAAAAGTCAGCGCATTCCTACGCCCGCCCATGAGATTTCATAAATGACGAAAAAAGGCAGAACGATGGTCCCAGAAGCTTGTCCTTACGAATTCCCGGATGTGCGTAATCCGACAGCCCAATCGAAAGAAAGGATCACAGGATGAAACAGAAATCTCGCGAATGGATGCCTTTGTCACAGCACGGCGACTGGACGGTTGAATATTGCCTGGAAGAGCGCTCGGTGCGCTTGCGATTGGGTGAAGCCAGTCTATACCTGGACCGCGATGCGTATTTGCTGCTGTGGGCCACGCTGACGGAAGGGCTGGACGCGATGGAAATGGCCGACGACGAGGCCAGCCGTATCACCGACCTGTTGCTGGAGGCGGATCCGCTGACCCGCTGGTCCCATACCCGCCATTAATCGATAGAACCATAAACCCAAGGAGATAAATCACATGTCACGTTACACCGGCCCCAGGGTCAGAGTGATGCGCGCGCTCGGCGTCGAACTGCCCGGCCTGTCGCGGAAAACCACCGAAAACCGTCCCAACCCTCCCGGCCAGCACGGCGCGTCGGCGGCGCGCCGGCGCAAGTCGGACTACGGTATCGCGTTAATCGAGAAGCAGAAGCTGCGCTATAACTACGGCGTCAACGAGCGCCAGTTGCGCAGCCTGATGGTGAATGCGCGCCACACGCACGGCTCGTCCGGTGCCATCCTGTTGCAGATGCTGGAGTCCCGCCTGGATAACGTGGTTTTCCGCGCCGGGCTGGCCCCCACGCTGATCGCCGCGCGCCAATTGGTAAATCATCGCCATTTCACGTTGAACGGCCGCATCGTCAATATTCCCTCGATGCGTTTACGCGTCGGCGACGAGATCCAGTTGCGTGAGCGCTCGCGCAATATCCCGATGGTGGTCGAAACCATCGCCCAGCCCGCATTGACGCGTCCGGAGTGGCTGAGCTGGGATGACAAGCAGTTCAGCGCCAAGATCACTCGTCTGCCGGAAGCGGACGAGGTGCCATTCCCCATCGACATCCAACTGGTGGTGCAGTACTACGCAATGCTTGTTTAGTCGTCGTACACACATCCTGCATTTCCATTTGAAAGCTGCCGATTGGCAGCTTTCCTTTTTAGGTTTACATTAATCGCTGATGCGACAAGCTGAGGAGTTAATAATGAACCAGAAAATGCTTGAATACCTCGGAGAGCATGCCGATAAATATCCCAGTAATCTTGAGCAGAAATATCCGCATGTGTTCCAGAAAATGATTGAACTATGGGGCACTGTAAGCATGCGGTCCTATTTTGATGAACTGATCATGAGCAACCGCCCCAATCGTCTCGGATTCCCGCCCGAAGTGGTAACCGAGATATGGGCGCTCAGCAAGGTCTATTCGACTCTGCATCCCGAGCATGAACCGCCGGAATCGATTTCGACTTTCGGCGATATCTGGAGTGCGGATATCGACGCGGCGCGTGATACCTGGAAGTCGGAGGCTGCAGAGAAAAAAGCCAGCGACAATCCACAATAGCCGGTTTGCCACCTTTCTGACGAGGGAGGTGGCGATTTGTTAAACTGCAGGTAACATTTGAACAGAGGCCTGCTGCATGAAATCCCCTCGCAAGACCGCTTCTCCCCGCCAGTATCCCCTGAATTCCGAGGAGCATTCCATCGACAAGTCGCTTGCCAATCACCTGATCTATACCAGCGGCAGGCATGCCGAGGCCGCCACCACACGCGATTGGTACGAAACCACTTCCCATACCGTGCGCGATCACCTGATCGAGCGCTGGGTGGAAACCGTCGAGACTTATTACGACAAGGATCCCAAGCGCGTCTATTACCTGTCGCTGGAGTTCCTGATCGGCCGCATGCTGTCCAATGCAGCGCTGAACCTCGGTATTGACGGTCAAGTGCGCGATGGCCTGAAAGCGCTGGGGCAGGAGATGGAAGCGGTTACGGACGTTGAAACCGACGCCGCGCTCGGCAACGGAGGCCTCGGACGCCTGGCGGCGTGCTTTCTTGATTCGATGGCGACGATGGACTTGCCCGGCATGGGCTACGGCATCCGCTACGAGTACGGCATGTTCAACCAGCACATCGAGCACGGACAGCAGGTCGAGCATCCCGATAACTGGCTGCGCTACGGCAACCCATGGGAATTCCAGCGTCCGGAGCGCTTGTATCCCGTCAAGTTCTACGGTCACGTGGTGGAATTCCAGACGCAGGATGGCAGCATCGAGCAGCACTGGGTGGATTGCGAGACCGTGATGGCAATGGCCTACGACATGCCGGTACCCGGATACAACACGGAAACGGTCAATAACCTGCGACTATGGTCGGCCAAGGCGACGCGCGAGTTTAATCTGGATTCTTTCAATGCCGGCGATTATGTCGGGGCAGTGGAAGACAAGACCAGCACCGAGAACCTGTCCAAGGTGCTTTATCCCAACGACACCTCGATGATGGGGCGCGAACTGCGGTTGCGCCAGCAGTATTTCTTTGTGTCCGCATCGATCCAGGACATCCTGCATCGCTTCACCATCGAGCACAATTCCAGTTGGGATATGCTGCCGGATAAGGTGGCCATCCAGCTCAATGACACGCATCCGGCCATCGCCGTGGCAGAAATGATGCATGCACTGGTGGATATTTTTCATCTCAAGTGGGAGCGCGCCTGGAACCTGACCACGCGCATTTTTGCATACACCAACCACACGCTGATGCCCGAAGCGCTGGAAACCTGGCCGGTCGAGATGTTCGAGCGCGTATTGCCGCGGCATCTGGCCATCATTTACAAGATCAACCATTACTTCCTGCATGACGTGAATCACCGTTTCCCCGGCGATACCGAATTGCTGACGCGTGTATCCATCATCGATGAAGACCATGGCCGCCGCGTGCGCATGGCGCATCTGGCGGTAGTCGGCAGCCATACTGTCAACGGTGTCGCGGCGATCCATAGCGACCTCCTGAAAACCACGCTGTTCGCGGACTTCAATCGCATTTTTCCCGGCAAGATCATCAATGTCACCAACGGCATCACGCCGCGCCGCTGGCTGAATCAGTGCAATCCCACCTTGACCGAGCTGATTGCCTCGCGCATAGGTCCCGGCTTCATCAAGGATCTTTCGCAACTGGAAAAACTTGCGCCCTTTGCCGAGGATGCCGGCTTTCGCAAGCTGTTCATGCAGGTCAAGCAGGCCAACAAGCTGCAACTGGTCGAGCGTATCCATCATCGGCTGGGGATGAAGGTCGATCCGGAGTCGATGTTCGACGTGCAGGTGAAGCGCATACACGAATACAAGCGGCAATTGCTCAATGTGCTGCATGTGATCACGCTGTACAACCGCATTCGTGCCGGCAATACCCAGGGCATGACGCCGCGCACCGTGATCTTCGCCGGCAAGGCGGCGCCCGGGTACAGGATGGCGAAACTCATCATTCGCCTGATTCTCGACGTGGCCGGCATCGTCAACCGCGACCCGGCCATCAACGGTTTCCTGAGGGTGGTGTTCCTGCCCAATTACGATGTGTCGTCGGCGGAGCGCATTTTCCCCGCCAGCGATCTTTCCGAGCAGATTTCCACTGCCGGCACCGAGGCCTCGGGCACCGGCAACATGAAAATGGCGCTCAACGGCGCGCTGACCATAGGCACGCTGGACGGCGCCAACATCGAGATTCGCGAGGAAGTGGGCGAGGACAACATCTTCATCTTCGGCCTCACCACCCAGCAGGTCGCCGAGCTGCGCGCCCGCGGTTACAACCCGTGGGAATACTACAACGCCAACGCGGAACTGAAGCAGGCGCTGGACATGATCGTCGACGGTTACTTCTCGGTTGAAGATCCGGAGCGCTACAAGCCGATCTACGAAACCCTGACCTGGAACGGCGATTATTACCTGCTGCTTGCCGACTATGCCAGCTACGTGAAAACGCAGGATGAAGTAAGCGCGCTCTATCGCGACAAGGACGAATGGGCGCGCCGCGCCATTCTCAATGTGGCGCGCATGGGCAAGTTTTCCAGCGACCGCACTATCCGCGAATACGCCCAGAAAGTATGGGGCGTGCAGCCGGTGGAGCGGTGAGTCAATTTATTCGGGAGAGCGCCATGAGAACGCTTGCTGCCGCTTTTGCGTTATTTCTTTTTATCGGTCAGGCGGGTGCGGTTGAGCTTGCCGATATCAGCAATCGTGAAGCCACCGCTGGCTTGAAGGATGCATTGATTCAGGCCTCCGGCGCCGCCGTCGGCAAGCTCGGTGTCACCGACGGCTTTTTCAAGAATCCCAAGGTCAAGATTCCGCTGCCGGATTCGCTCAAGAAAGCAGAGAAGGCGATGCGTTTCTTCGGCATGGGCAAGCAGGCCGACGAGCTGGTGCTGCGCATGAACCGCGCTGCCGAAGCCGCCGTGCCAGAAGCCAAGGTGCTGCTGGTCGATGCCGTGAAGAAAATGAGCGTGCAGGACGCCAAGGACATCCTCACCGGCGGTGAAGACGCCGCGACGCAGTATTTCAAAAAAGTGACGGCAACTCCGCTGACGGCCAAGTTCCTGCCCAAGGTCAAGGAAGCCACGCAGGATGTGCAGTTGGCCCAGCAATACAACAAGTTTGCCGAAACCGGCATGCAGTACGGGCTGGTGAAGAAGGACCAGGCCAACCTGGAGCAATATGTCACGCAGAAAACGCTGGACGGGCTCTACCTGATGATGGCCGAAGAAGAAAAGAAAATCCGCAAGGACCCGCTAGGCGCCTCCACCAGCCTGATCCGCAAGGTGTTCGGCGCCATCGATTACTAAACCAGTTAACTTACATACCAGTCGATGCTGACGATGTGATTGATATTCACCAGCATGCGGCCCTTCTTGTCCGGATTATTGGATAACCCGACCTTGATGAAATT
>DATHWE010000121.1:0-12322 GCA_035460905.1 Methylophilaceae bacterium
GCCGGATCGACGCGGAACTCCGGCAATGCGACTTCCTCGAACATGAAATCCTTGTGCAGGATGTCGTGGATCACCTTTTCCGCGACCCAGTCCTTTTCCATCAACAGCCGGATTACCGGCTCCTTGCGCGTCTGCTGCAAGCGATGCAGTTCCTGCACCTGCTGATTGGTCAGCAAACTGCGCTTGTTGAGCATGATCGCCAGCTGGCTGCGGTTGCTGACGGCAATCTTGCTCAAGGAGCTGATGGTCTTGTCCTTGCTCTCGTTGGCCTGTTGCAGCGCGCGATTCTTGTGGATCAGCTCGTACTGCTCCAACGCGAGCGCGACCGTCACGCGCAAGTCTTCATCGTTCCATGGCTTGAGAATGAACTTGTACACCGCACCCTCGTTGATCGCGCCCATCACGGCGCCGGTGTCGGCATGACCTGTGAGCATGATGCGTATCATGTCCGGCTGAATGGCTCGCGCCTGCTTGAGCAGTTCCGCCCCGTTCATGCCGGGCATCATGTAGTCGGAGAACATCAGATGAAATTGCCCGTTGCGCAGGTGATCGAGCGCTTCGCGGCCACTGGCGGCGGTCACGACATGGTAGTTTTCCTGCCGGAACACGCGCTGCAGGGCTTTCAGCACGTTCACCTCATCATCCACCAGCAGCAGGCGGTATTGCGTTGGCGCGCGGCGCTCATCGGCCGCCTCTTCGCCGGGTTTGCCTGTAAAAAGCGAGGATAGCCTGGACATGGTCAACGGCCTTTCAGCGGAAGATGGATGGTAAAGGTCGTGCCTGCGCCGACGCGGCTTTCGACGTCGATGCGGCCGCCATGCGCGCGGACGATGTCGCGGCAGACGGTGAGGCCCAGCCCGGTACCCGCGCCGACCTCGCGCGTGGTGAAAAACGGATCGAAAATCCTGGAAAGATTTTCCTGCGCGATGCCGCAACCGTTATCCGAAATACGCACGCAGATGTCGCCATTTTCCACGGCGGTCGAAATGCGTATTTCACCCTGTTCTCCCACGGCTTGCGTGGCATTGAACAGCATCGCCAGCAGCACGTCGTTAATATGGCCGGGCTGGCACTGCAACGCCGGCAGCTCACCGAGATCCAGCACCAGTTGCGCCTTTTGCTGGATGCGGTTGCCCGCGACATTGCACACGGTGCGGATGCTCTCATTCAGGTCGATGCGCTCTTCCTTGCCTTGGTCGATGCTGGAAAAACCCTTGAGGTCGGAGACGATGCGCGCCACCCGATCCGCGCCGACGATGCTTTCCTGCAGCAAGGACTGGAAATCCTCCAGCAGGAATTCCATGTCGGCCTTGTTCCAGGCTGCGACAATTTTTTTCGCATCGCCGCTGGCAATTGCTGCGCGCAGACCCGAGATATCTTTCACATACGCACTCGCGCTGGTGAGATTGCTGCGGATGAAGCCGATGGGATTGTTGATTTCGTGCGCCACACCGGCCGCAAGCTGCCCTACGGAAGCCAGCTTCTCGGCCTGGTATAGCTGCCGCTCGGCGGTCTTGAGCGCTTCGACCTGCTCCTGCACGCGCGCCTCCAGTTCCGCAGCCAGCGTGCGGTATTTCAGCTCCGACTTGAGCAACGCGGCATGCTCCTGCTGCAAACGCTGGTAATCGTGGCTGACCTGCTCTTCATGCAATCGCGATGCCATGTGGTAGCGCATCTGGCTCTGGAGCAGGATTGCCACCAGATCCGCCGCGGCCTTGAGCATTTCGATGTTTGCCGACGCCTGCAAACAGCCGACGGGTTCGATATCGAGCATGACATCGATGGTCGGCGCATCCGCGGCCACACTCCCCGATTCCAGCACCGTCTGTTTTTTTTCGTCGTACAGCCGGAAATCTCCCAACAAGGCAGCAAGATGCCTGCCCAGACGCTCCGAGGCAAATGCCCCCAGCAATTCGCGCAGCGATAATTCGCGGTCGAATGCGTCGCCGAAGTGCAGGGCATCCATCGCCTAGACTCCCATTCCCTTGATGAAACTGGCGGCATCGAGACCATGATCGATATTCAACAAATACGTCTCGTCCATATGCCGATACACCGGCTCAAGTAATTGGCTGAAAGTCTCGCTCACGCCCTCGCCGGACAAGGCCGAAGCGAACACCAGCGGCCATTCGGCGCCCTGCCAGCGCTCGGCGATCTCCTCTTCGCTGAGGATGTCTGGCAGGTCGCGCTTGTTGAACTGCACTACCAGCGGCATGGCGTCGAAATCCAACCCCACGCGCGCGGCGTTCTCCGCCAGATTCTCGAAGGATTCGGCATTGTTCAGCACCTGGTTGCGCTGCGAGTCGGCGACGAACACCACGCCGTCGGCGCGCGACAGCACAGCCTTGCGCGTGCCGTCATGCGCCACCTGGCCGGGCACGGTAAACAGCTTGAACTTGACCAGCAAGCCGGAAGGCGCGCGGAAGCCGAGCGGCAGCAGGTCGAAAAACAGGGTGCGGTCGCCTTGCGTTTCCAGCGTCATCAGTTCGCCCTTCATATCCGGACGCAGTTGCTCGTGCAACTGCATCAGGTTGGTCGTTTTGCCGCTCATCGCCGGGCCGTAATACACCAGCTTGATGGTCAGGCGGTTGGCGTCTTCGTCGTAGTCGGCCATGGCACAGGGTCAATCGTCATCCAGCAATATTCCGCCGTCGGAGGTGCGTTTTACCTTGGTGATGCCCGGGGTTTCGGCTTCCAGGCGGCGCAGTTCCAGCTCCTGCCGGGAGATGATGCCCTGCTGGTGGCGCACCTCGTCCGCGAGGCGCTGGTTCTCGACCTGCAGATTTTGCAGTTGGAAAAGCTGGCGGATGTCGGCGCACAACGTGTAGTCGTCCCAAGGCTTGCAGATGAAGCGATGGATTTTCGCCTCGTTGATCGCACCTATCAGGGCTTGCATATCGGCGTAGCCGCTGAGGATGATGCGCACCGTATTCGGCTGGATTGCGCGCAGGGCCTTGAGAAAGGCCACGCCATCCATTTCCGGCATGCGGTAATCCGAAATCACGATATCGAAGGCCACGCCCTCGCCGGCTCGCGCCAGCGCGAGCTTGGGCGAGGTGAAGATTTCCACGGCGTTGCGCGGCGCGTCCACCGCATCGGGGTCCAGCGTCGCCCGGTCGCCGCACCAGGCATCCGGCGAACCGAGAATGCGGCGCAATGCCCGGAGTATGTTTTCTTCATCGTCCACCAGCATGATGCGTGTCATGGCTACCCCCTCACTTTGACGTGCACGACCATGGGTCGGCCGTCGGTTCGCTCGTAGTTCCTGAGCTGATCGATCAGTGTGTCGTCCAGAATGTAGTCGCGCGCGAGCAGCAGCAGGCCGTCGCGCGCCACCAGGTCGCGTGTCAGCACCATGCCGGGCTGGAGGTCATCGGTATGGAGGTCGATTTCCCGCGCGTGCGGGGCGGGTTCGTCGCCACCCAGCATCGCCACGAAGGCATCGACGACCTGCGGGTCGTAGCGCTTGCCACGCCCCTCCTTGATGTAGATCAGTGCATCGTCGGCATTAAGCCGCTTGCTCATCAGGTAGCCTTGCTGTGCCGCATCGTACTCGTTGGCCACCGTCAGCACGCGCGCGCCGAGCGGTATAGCCAGGCCGGAAAGTCCGTCGGGAAAGCCCTGGCCGTCGAAACGCTCGTGATGGCTGCGAATCAGCTTTGCTGCGCCGTGAAGCTGCTCCAGCGCCATCAGCGCCGCCTGCCCGACCACCGGATGCTTCATGACCGCGGCGCGCTCTTCTCCCGCCAGCATGTTGAACGGCCTGTGCAGCAACTTGTCCGGCAGGCCGATCTGGCCGATGTCATGCAATAGTCCGGCGATCATTACGTCCTGTGCCTCGGCGTCGCTCATACCCACGCGTTTCGCCAGCTTGCGCGCGAGGTCGGCAACGCGGCGGGAATGCCCGGCCATCTCGCCTTCGCGCAGCTCCATCAGGTTGGAAAACACGCGGATCGAAGTCAAAAAACTCTTTTTCAACTTTTCGTGCGTGATCTCGAGGAAACCCATGGTCTGCCGTACCTCCTCGGTACGCGCCTTGACCTTTTGCTCCAGGTTGGCGTTGAGGTCACGCAACTCATCGTTCTGCTTGAGCGTCAGCTCTTCCAGCCTGGCCTTTTCGCGCTCCAGTATTTTCTGCTCCAGCGCGTGGCGTACCGTGAGGCAGATGTCATTGTCTTCCCATGGCTTGGCGATGTAACGGTAGATCTGCCCCTTGTTGATGGCATCGATGGTCGAGGAAATATCGGCATAGCCCGTCAGCAGGATGCGTATGGTATCGGGCGACTTCAGCCGTACCTGCTCCAGGAATTGCGCGCCGTCCATGACCGGCATACGCATGTCGGATATCACCAGGTCTATGGTCTCGCTATCGAATACTTCCAGCCCTTGCGCCCCACTTTCTGCAATGAATATGCGGTAGCCCAGCGGACGGAACAGCCGGCGCAATGCGGCCAGGATATTCGGCTCATCGTCGACGAAGAGCAGTGTTGCCTGCTGCGGTTCCTGTTGCGGGTTTTCTGCGGTCATGACGGTGTTCACGTTCGGTCCTTAGTGCATTGTTTTTGTTTCGGGTCCAGGTTCCGGCTGTTTTACCGGCAGCGCGATGCGGAATGTCGTGCCCTTGCCAACCTCGCTGGCGACATTGATGCTGCCATGGTGCTTCTGAATAATGCTGTAGGAAACGGACAAGCCCAGTCCGGTGCCGGTGCCGACGGGCTTGGTGGTAAAGAACGGATCGAAAATCCGGCTCAGGTTTTCCTGCGCGATACCCTTGCCGCTATCCGAGACTTCCACCCAGACCATATCGTTGGCCATGCCGGTGCGTATGACGATCGTGCCGCGCTCCTCGATGGCGTGTGCCGCATTCACCAGCAGATTCATGAACACCTGGTTGAGCTGCGGCGGCAGGCATTCGACATCGGGAATATCGCCGTACTCCTTTTTGACTTCCGCCTTGTATTTGATCTCGTTGTTGACGATATTGAGCGTACTGTCGATGCCCTGCCGCAGATCCGCCTGCTGCCATTCCTCTTCCGAGCCGACATGCGAAAAATCCTTGAGGTCCTGCACGATCTTCTTCACGCGAGTAATGCCTTCACGGCTTTCGCTCATCAGCGCACTTACATCCTCACGCAGAAACTCGAGATCGGCCTTCTGCTTGACCGCGCGGATGACATTGATCGCCTCGGCATGCGGTGCCAGCAGGGGGTCGGTCTTTTCATAGGCCGCCAGGACGGCAAACACGTCATCCAGGTATTTTTGCAGCGAACCCAGGTTGGAATAGACATAGCCGATGGGATTGTTGATCTCATGCGCCACCCCCGCCGCCAGTTGGCCGATGGACGCCATTTTTTCCGATTGCAGCAACTGGCTCTGGATATCCTGCAGCTTGGCGTAGGCATCCTGCAGCTCCGCATGACTTTTCTTGAGCCTGGTTTCCGCCTCCCGGCTCTGGGTGATGTCCGTACCCAGACCATTCAGACTCACGGGCTTGCCCTGCTCATCGAAAATCGCATGGATGTGGTCGTGTATCCAGCGTACTTCCCCGTCCGGACGCACGATTCGGTACTCGATATCCAGCACCCCCTTGGCCAGTATTTCCGGAAGGCAGGCGCCGACCCGCTTGCGATCGTCGGGATGCACGGTCTGAAACCACAGGTCGGAATCGGCCATGAAATCTGCGATGGGCCGGCCATAAACCTTTTCCGCCGCCGGATTGAGAAACAACGTTTCGAAAGTGTCCGGTGTAATCGACCAGACCACGTTGTCGAGCGCGCTCAAGATCTGCTCCAGGTGCTCGCGTGACTGCAAGGCCTGCCGATGCGCTTCCTGCTGGTCGATATGCAGCTTTACGTTTTCGAGGACTATGGAAATCAGATTGACAAGCAATGTCCCCTGCTCGAGATCGTCCTGGGTAAACAGCCGACTGTTCACCTTGCGATTGATGCATAGCGCGCCAAGCAGGCGATTTTCCAGCTTGAGCGGCCAGCACATCGAGCAACCGACGCGCTCTGCTTCATGTTGCAGCTTAATATCGCGGAATCGTTCATCCTGCGAAATATCGCCGGTCAGCAACACCGGCGCACCGTTGCGCATCACCCATCCAAGCAAATTTTCACTGCAGCCCACAATGCTGCCGACCGTGTTCTCCGGCAAGCCTGCTCCGGCCACAATGGTCACTTGCTGGCAATCCTCCGTGACGCACAGCGCCAGCGAGCCCGTGTCCGCCTCGAATCCGGTGAGGATGTGCTGCAGGATCTGCTGCTGCACAACCGATGGCGTATGGCGCAACAACTGCGACTGGCCGAGAAGATATAGTTCATAAAGCCAGGGCAGTTGCTTGTCTTTTTCCATGACGTATTCCTTTCGTTATTCGCCAACCAGGGAGACAGAACCTGAATACAATCGCTGCGCTTCTTCAGCCAACGCCGGGAGGATGGCTTGATCCATCAGCAGCCGGACGCTGGCCTCGGAAGCCAGCTCCATGAATTTGTGCTCGCGGATCAGGCCGTTTTCCAGCGCATGTGCAAACAGGTTGGCCACGTAAATGACATCCGTCAGCCCACCGCGGTCGCCGGAGCCCAGCGGAGTGTGGTGCAAGGCAATGGACTCGCGGATCGCCAGCGGGAAATTCCAGCGTTTCGCCAGCTCGCCGCCGAGGGCGGCATGATCGCAGCCAAGCATCTCGTGCTCGATAGCGATCGAAGCTTCGTCGCTGGCTTCATCCTTCATTTGCGGCAGCGCGGCTACAACTTGCGGAAACTGCATCGCGATAATCAGCTTGCCGATATCGTGCAGCACGCCCGCGGTAAAGGCGATCTCGGGATTCAGCCCTACCCGCCTTGCCAGCACCTTGGCGCAAGACGCCGTGGCAATCCCATGTCGCCAGAACATCCCCCGGTCGAATTCACCGAGGTCTTTCGGCGCGGAGTTGATGATGGCCGCAGCCGTGACCAGCCCGCGCAGGTTATTGAAGCCCAATACCGAAATCGCTTCGGAAATCGTGCCGATCTGCCCGGAAAGGCCGAAAAATGCCGAATTGGCCACGCGCATAACCCGGGCCACCAGCGCCTGGTCGTTGGCGATCTTGCGCGCCAGGGTGGACACATCCATACGCTCGTCGTCAAAGCTTTCCAGGATTTCCAGCACCAGGCTGGGCATGGAAGGCAACTTCTGGATCTTGTCCAGAATGCTGGTAACGGTGACGGTTGCATCGCGATTCATGACTTCCCCCGGGTTCTCCATGATTTCCTGCATCGTTTCATTAGGTATCGATCAGGTTCAAGACCATGATCGTGCCGCTGGCTTTGCATAGATCGCCCATGCGATGGCAAATCGCACTGGCACGGCGGCCATCTTCAAGCATGAGTATGCGGGTTTCATCGGAGGCTTCGGCCGCGAATGTGGCCAGCGCTGGCGGCAGGCACTCGGCTGCATTGGCGCCCAGGAGCAGACCATCGCCGCCGGGCACCAGCAGCAAATCCGCCTGGCGATTGGCAATCACGACCAGCCCGTCGTCGTCGATGCCGATGACGGCTGCCGGCAGATGCTCCAGGATTTCCTGCGACACCTGCAAGATGCTGACGTTATGGCGAATCTGCTCGGTTTTTTCGGCGACGCGCATTTCGAGGTCGCGATTGATTTCGGATAGCTCCGCATTGGCGCGCTCCAGTTCGCGGCCGAGCCGGACGTTTTCCTGCTTGAGTTCATAGCGCTGGAAAGCTTCACGGACATGGTCGCGCAGTTGCTCGTCGTCCCAGGGCTTGGTGAGGAATTTGTAAATCGCCCCTTCGTTGATCGCATCGGTCACCGATTTCAGCTCGGTATAACCTGAGAGCACGATGCGCACCGTATCCGGATAGATATCCTTGACCCGCCGGAAGAATTCGACGCCGGTCATCGCCGGCATGCGCTGATCCGAGATGATCACGCCTACAGGATTAGTAGCAAGCAATTCCAGTCCCTCCTGGCCGCTGCTAGCGGTCAGGATGCGGTAGCCGTCGGGCCGCAGTAGACGCTTGAGCGAAGTGGTGATATTCACTTCGTCGTCCACCAGCAACAGCAAGCGCTCCAAAGGTTTTTCGCTCTCTCCGAGCGCAGGCAATCCTGCGAAGCGCTGGATAAAAGCAGCGCACTCGTCAGGCGGCAAGGGATGGCTCAGCCAATATCCCTGGATTTCATCGCATCGATGGCTGGCAAGAAAACCAAGATGCCCTTCCGTTTCCACGCCCTCGGCAATCACGCGCAAATTCATTTCATGGGCCATGCCGATGATGGACCTGACCAGTGTCGCGGAAGCCGGATCGGTGGTAATGCTGCGCACAAAGGACTGGTCGATTTTGACGGATGTCACCGGGAAGCGGCGCAGGTAGGAAAGCGAAGAGTAGCCGGTACCGAAATCGTCTACCGACAGCCGAACCCCGAGCTTGCGCAGGCCGAGGACCATGTCGATCATGCCTTCGGTCTCCTGCATGAACAGGCTTTCGGTCAATTCCAGCTTGAGCAGCGACGGTGCAAGACCGGTTTCGCGCAGGATGCGCTCCACTACCTGGGTCAGGTTGTGTTCGGCGAATTGCCGGACGGATACATTGACCGCCATGCGCAACTCCGGCAGCCCGGCAGCCTGCCATGCCACAGCCTGTCGACAGGCCGCTTCCAGTATCCATTCTCCCAACGGCACGATGAGGCCGGTTTCCTCCGCCAGCGGGATGAACTCCACCGGCGGGACCATGCCATGCTCCGGATGCTGCCAGCGCACCAGAGCCTCGACGCCGACGATCTTGCCGGAATCGATATCCGCCTGCGGCTGGTAATGCAGCACGAACTCCTGGCGGGCGAGCGCCTGCCGCATCTGGTTTTCGAATTGCAGTCGATGGACCGCCGCCGAGTTCATCTCGGCCGTAAAGAATTCGAAACGGTTTTTTCCGCTTTCCTTGGCTCGGTACATTGCCGCATCGGCATCCTTGAGCAGCGTCTGGACATCCTTGCCGTCCCGGGGATAGACGCTGATGCCGATGCTGGCTGTCAGAAAAAGCTCGTGCTCGCCGACAGTGAACGGAAGCGCCAGGCACTCGATGGCATTTCGCGCAATCGGCGTGATGTCTTCGAGCCGCGCGATATCGGTCAGCATGATCATGAATTCGTCGCCGCCGAAGCGGGCCATCGTATCGATGTCGCGCAAAATGCCGATCAGTCGGCCGGCTGCGGTCTGCAACACGACATCGCCGACATCGTGCCCCAGACTATCGTTGATGTTCTTGAAGCGATCCAGATCCAGCAGCAGGATAGCCACCATGTCGCCGCTGCGGTCAGCCTGTACCATGGCCTGGCGCAAGCGGTCCTGCAACAGGCTGCGGTTGGGCAATCCGGTCAGTTCGTCGTAGGAAGCCAGATGGACCAGCTTTTTCTGGGCATCCTTGAGCGCGGTAATGTCCACCATCAGGCCGCGCAGACCGGTTAGCCTTCCCTCCTTGTCGCGCACGGTACTGACGCGTCCGTGTATCCATACAATGCGGCCATCTGCGGTACGCACGCGATAGTCCATGTCGTGCCCGCGGCCGTCGGCCATCTCGACAAACAAGGAGCTGATGACCGGAGCACGGTCATCGGGAAGGATAATGTCGCGCAAGAATTCCGGTTCCTGCGTCCACCGGGCCAGCGGATACCCGAGCATGTCCTGCGCCTGATGGCTAACGAAGGTGAAATGCATATCGAGGTCGGCTTCCCACACAATGGCATCGATGCCGTCCAGCAAGGACTGCAAACGCTTCTCGAATTGCAGCACTTCCTGTTTATCCGCATGGTGATAGGTATCGATCGCCAGGCCGATATCGAACAGCACGACTTTCAGCAGCGCGTCGTAAGTCTTCAGGAATTTCTCGTGGTCGTCGCCGTAGAGTTTCCAGAGTTCAAAAAGAAAATGAGAGAGATACTTGCGATACGCGCCCAAGTACCACTTCGGGTCAAGCCCGACGCGCTTATGCACAACCCCGACATGCAGGCGCGTGAGGATGTATTCGTCGCCGTACTCCCCGGCAGTGAGACTCCTGAAATATGTGGAAAGCGTGCTTTTCAGGCGCTCCAGCGTCTCCGCATCGGGAACCAGGTCGCGAATTTGCGGAAATTCGAGCAGGTGATTGAAAAAAGCTGCAGCGATGACTTCTTCGTAATCCTGCTGCTGCGATTGCAGGCCTTTGAGCAATTCGGCATCGAGATCGCCAAATTCGAGAAAATGTTTGCGGTTGGCAATTTCATTGCTATCGATCCCCAGCTCGCGGGCAACAATCGCACTCTTGTCAAAAGCATTCATGCCATGTAACTCACTTTGTTGTTGTTCTCGAAATTGCCGAGTCAGGTTTGCCACTTGCCATCTCGAAATGAATCAGCGTATCCAAGATGAATCAATCCAATGTCAGTGTGATTTTTTCGCCCTCGATCAGCCGTTGCGCAAGCCCTGCTATGCCGCCAGGATGGCCGCGAGCGTTGGCGCGCAACACGTCGAACGCGGCGGCGCGGTCCAGCTGATGACGCTCCATGATCAGCCCGATGGCCATATCGGTTTCTCGATTAAGCATGGACTCGTCTCCGAGGTTGGCGTTACCCAGTCGCAGTTGCACGATCTCGTCCGCACGCTTTAGCGCCACCTCGATCGCCGGGACGATGCGCGCGACCTCCACCGGTTTGACCAGATAGCCGAGCGCGCCGACTTCAACCGCCGCCTTGACCAGGCCCTCGTCGCTGTGCGCTGAAAGAAAAATGAAGGGTGTCGATGTTTCGCTCTTAATCGTCTGGGCCACCTGCAAACCGGTAATGTCGGGCAGGTTCATGTCGAGGATGGCGAGATCGGGCTTCTCGCGCCGGCAAATCTGGATCGCGGGTAAGCCGCTGTCTACCTGAAAGACGTGATAGCCGGCCCGGCGCAATCCCAGACTGATTGTAGCCAGGACGGCCAGGTCGTCGTCTACAACCAGAATCTTGGGCATGGAGGACCTCGCTTTCGTGTCGAATTGCGCCATCGGCACAGGAGCAGCATCGGCCGACGCGTTTCGATTGCTTAACCAACATAGCACGACTTTATTTTTAATGTAACCCTATGCCGGATAAGGGGAAATTACCCATTTTGCATATCCGCACGCAAGGTCGAAGTGACACCTCACCCGCCAGTCGGTAAACTTGCGCCGCTTATGCTTTCCAAATTAAATCCCCCCCAACGCGAAGCGGTTAAATATCTCGACGGTCCCCTGCTGGTACTTGCCGGTGCAGGCAGCGGCAAGACCCGCGTCATCACGCACAAGATCGTGCATCTGATCGACCAGTGCGGCTACCAGCCCAAGGAAATCGCCGCGATCACCTTTACCAACAAGGCCGCGCGCGAAATGCAGGAGCGCGTCGGCAAGCTGCTGGAGGGCAAGCCTTCCAAGGGGCTGACCGTCACCACCTTCCACTCGCTGGGTCTACAGATACTGCGCCAGGAAGCGACGCTGCTGGGCTACAAGCCGCAGTTTTCCATCCTCGACTCTTCCGACAGCTTCAAGATCCTGGCCGATGTGCTGGCAACGACCGACAAGCAACTGCTGCGCCGCACGCAATCGCAGATTTCCAACTGGAAAAATGCCTTCATGACGCCGGACCAGGCCAAGGCACAGGCGGACGAGGAAGATACGCACGCCGCGGCCAAGGTCTACCAGATTTATCAGCAGACGCTCAAAGCCTATCAGGCAGTGGACTTCGACGACCTGATCCGCTTGCCGGTGGAGCTGTTCGAACAGCACGCGGATACGCTGAACAAGTGGCAGCACAAGCTTAAATACCTGCTGGTGGACGAATACCAGGACACCAACGCCTGCCAGTACAAGCTGGTCAAGCTGCTGACCGGCGTAGAAGGCCGCTTCACGGCGGTGGGCGACGACGACCAGGCGATTTACGGTTGGCGCGGCGCGGATGTGGAAAACCTGCGCCAGCTGACCGAGGATTTCCCCAGGCTGAAGGTCATCAAGCTGGAGCAGAACTACCGTTCCACCGTGCGCATCCTGCGCGCCGCCAACCAGGTGATCGCCAACAACCCCAAGCTGTTCGAGAAAAAGCTGTGGAGCGAGCACGGCACTGGCGACATGATCCAGGTGGCCGCGATGCGCGACGACGAGCACGAAGCCGAAACCGTGGTGATGAAGCTGATGGCGCACAAGTTCGAGCACCGCACTAAGTTTGCCGATTACGCCATCCTCTACCGCGGCAACCACCACGCGCGGCTGCTGGAAGAGCAATTGCGCAGCCAGAAAGTGCCTTATACCGTCTCCGGCGGGCAGTCGTTCTTCGACAAGGC
>DATHWE010000122.1:0-22607 GCA_035460905.1 Methylophilaceae bacterium
TTGACCTCGTCGGCGAGGGCCGCCTGTTTCTGCAGGAGCGTGATTGAATAAATGCCGGTGAGCGGAATCATTAACGCGATAAACGTCACCGCGACCTTGGCGCCCGTGGACTGGACGACGAACCAATCCTGTACCTGACTAATGACCTTCTTGATGCTGAGCCACAGGCCGCTGCCGGCGGGGGCTCCTCTGCGGAGCTGAGGGGTGTCTGACATGGTGTTCCTTGCGCGAGCTTAAGTCCCGCCTGATCAATAGTTCTCTAGAAGTGACAACCGGGTGAGGCCCGGCAACATGCAATTACGAAGGTGGTACCCAGCGGTAAGTCACACTGCTCACCCGATATCGACACTCTGGTGGGAATATCAAGCTCAGCAGTAAAGATTCTGTCGCATATTCATATTGGGTAACGTGTTAAACATGGAGTAGTTGACATCGATATGTAATTCATTTGTGGGTAAGTGAGGGAGGCTGACCTGGAAATAGCGGGGAGTGTTGGTTCTGAATAGTATGGAAAGTCATTCCATCTGATGGGTGTAATAGACAGAATCAACATGAAGTACTCACGCGGCACCATCAAGCTGGCATCGGAAGGTATACAAAAGGCTTGGGCAATGCGCAGGAGTTTCAAAAGCCCGAACTACTTTGGAGACTGGAAGCAATTGCCTAAAGTGCGCTAAAAAACTGTAGCTCATGGAGAGGGATTTTTCATGGGCCAAAAGCGGGCCAGAGGGCCATGGCCCAAAAGAAAACGCCCCAACCTTTCGGAAGGGGCGTTGCATTTGGTGGTGATGGGGGGACTTGAACCCTCGACCTACGGATTATGAATCCGTCGCTCTAACCAGCTGAGCTACATCACCGGATCCAGCAAAGTCCGACATTTTATTTTCTAACGCCTTGGATGTCAAAGCAGATTGCGTGTTTTCCTTGCTCCGAGGCGTCAGATATCTCCTAAGTCAGAATCGGAAAACCGCCGAGCTTCAGTAGTCGGCATAAGGTCTACGATGGTTTGATGCGTAATTTGCGATTAACTGAATCGCAAACGCTATTTCCCAACGTATACCAATACGTTACTGGAGGATTTCAAAATGCGTAAATTACTCGCAATGTTTTGTGCCATGTTCATGGTTGGTTCAGTCAACCTTGCGGTGGCTGGTGAAGCAGATCGGCCCTTGCCGCCGGTTCCGCCCGAAGTGGGCGCCCCTGCGGATTGCGATCCAACCATGAAATCATCAGATCCGAATGCGGCAGTCACCAAGGACTGCCCGACCCAACCGGAGCCTTTCGGCGAACAGACCAATAACAAAGCCGAGCGCGAAAAAGGCAAGTCGCAGACTCTTGAGCCGGAAAGTGGCGGCCGCAATGTAGATAGCAAGTAGTCTACTGCTGTGCTCAGCTTTAACCCGCCTTTTGGCGGGTTCTTTTTGGCAGCGACTAGACGTTGAACAGGAAATTCATCACGTCGCCATCCTGTACAACGTATTCCTTGCCTTCCGAACGCATCTTGCCAGCTTCCTTGGCGCCTTGTTCGCCGCCGCAGGCAATGAAGTCTGCGTAGGCGATAGTCTGGGCGCGAATAAAGCCCTTTTCAAAGTCGGTGTGGATGACGCCGGCTGCCTGGGGTGCGGTGTCGCCCTTGTGTATCGTCCAGGCACGCACTTCCTTCACGCCTGCAGTGAAGTAGGTTTGCAGGCCCAGCAGGTCGTAAGTCGCGCGGATGACGCGATTGAGTCCAGGTTCTTCCAGGCCCATTTCAGCCAGGAACATGGATTTGTCTTCATCTTCCAGATCGGCGATTTCGCTTTCGATCTTGGCGCAGATGGCGACTACGGGGGCATGCTCTTTCTTGCCCAGCTCTTCCACCTTGGCGAGCAGGGGGTTGTTGTCGAAGCCGTTTTCCTCAACATTTGCGAGATACATGACCGGCTTCACGGTCAGCAGGCACAAGGGCTTGATCAGGAACAGCTGCTCCTTATCCAGCCCCATCGTGCGTACCGGCAGGCCCTGATCCAGGTGCTTCTGTATCTTGTCCAGCAAGGCACATAGAACAATGGCTTCCTTGTCGCCGGACTTGGCCTTCTTCTGCTCGCGCGCATTGGCTTTCTCGACCGTTTCCATGTCGGCCAGCGCGAGTTCGGTGTTGATGACTTCCACGTCAGCCAGCGGATCGACCTTGCCCGAGACGTGCACGATGTTGCCGTCGTCGAAGCAGCGAACCACGTGCGCGATGGCATCGGTTTCGCGAATGTTGGCGAGGAACTTGTTCCCCAGGCCTTCGCCCTTGGAGGCGCCTGCCACCAGGCCCGCGATGTCGACGAATTCGACGATGGCGTGCTGCAGCTTTTGCGGCTTGACGATTTCAGCGAGTGCATCAAGGCGTGTGTCCGGCACTTCCACGATGCCGACGTTAGGCTCGATGGTGCAGAACGGGTAATTGGCGGCTTCGATGCCGGCACGGGTGATGGCGTTGAACAGAGTCGATTTACCGACGTTAGGCAATCCTACAATGCCGCATTTCATGATTTAAGCCTTTGGTTTGGTATGCAATTTTAACATCGCCGCTTCCATGCTGCCTTCGAGCAGCATGGGCAACAGTCTGGCGCTTTCGTCGATGTTGTCCTGTATCAGGTTGGCTTCGTCGCGCGAGGGCTCGTGCAGTACAAAATTCACGACAGCGCTTTTCTCGCCGGGATGGCCAATGCCGAGACGCAAGCGCCAGTAATCCGGCGTGCCGAGCTGGGCGCTGATGTCCTTGAGCCCGTTATGCCCGCCGTTGCCGCCGCCTTTCTTGATCTTGGCACTGCCTGGCAGCAGGTCGAGCTCGTCATGGATCACCAGGATTTCTTCCGGGGCAATCTTGTAAAAGCGAGCCAAGGCTGCGACGGAACGGCCGCTGGCATTCATGAACGTAGTGGGCTTGAGCAACCAGGCCTCATGCGCGCCCGATTTCATCCGGCCTGCCAGGCCGAAGAACTTGGCTTCGGCGGACAGGCGGCTGCCGGTAGCGCGCGCTACCTCGTCTATCCACCAGAACCCGGCGTTGTGCCGCGTCGCTTCGTATTCCGGCCCGGGATTGCCCAGGCCGACAAAGAGCCGAATGCCGTTCATGTCGTTAGCCTGCCATCAATAAAAAACGCGCGTTCCGGGATTCCGCAACGCGCGTCGTTTTCATGCGAGCCGACTTATTCTGCAGCCGGTGCTTCAGGTGCTGCTGCTTCCTCTTCATCAGCTGCAACGCCACCGCGCGGCACGGGGATGGATGCAACGGCAGCATCGTCGCCGTGGGCCAGTTGCACGAATTCCACGCCCTTGGGCAGCTTGAGCTGCGACAGGTGGATGGAGTGGCCGGCTTCCAGTTCGGACAGGTCGACTTCGATGAACTCCGGCAGGTTCTTCGGCAGGCAGGTCACGTCGGCTTCGGTCATGACGTGGGTCACGACGCCGTGTGCCAGCTTCACGCCGGGTGCGACTTCAGCGTTGGTGAAGTGGAACGGCACCTTCACGTGAATCTTCTCGGAAGCGCTGACGCGCTGGAAGTCGATGTGCTGAATGGTGTTGCGGACCGGGTGCATCTGGAAGTCGCGCAGCAGAACTTGTTCCTTCTTGCCGTCCAGGTCCAGGTTCAGGATGGAGGCATGAAAGGCTTCGTGGCGGAATTGCAGGAACAGGTCCTTGTGATTCAGCTCGATGTTGACAGCGTCCTTGCCGCCACCGTAAACGATGCCGGGAACGTTGCCTGAACGACGCAGACGGCGGCTCGCACCCGTACCTTGCGCCTCGCGCTTCTTGGCGGTAATTTCGATTTGCATGTTAAAACTCCTAGTAGTTAAAAGGGCTGCCCGCGACCAGGCAGCGCTTATTCGTCACCAGCCAAAGGCTGGTGGCAGAATTCTTTATTCCATAAACAGCGAGCTGACCGAATCTTCGCGGCTGATACGGCGAATGGTTTCAGCCAGGATTTCCGCAGTGCTGAGCTGGCGGATCTTCGCGCAGGCTGCGGCATCGGCACGCAACGGAATGGTGTTGGATACGACCAGTTCGTCGAGGCGCGAGTTGGCGATGCGCTCAACTGCCGAGCCGGACAACACCGGGTGCGTACAGTAAGCGACCACCTTGACGGCGCCTTGCTCCTTGAGGGCATTGGCGGCCTCGCACAAAGTGTTGGCTGTATCGACCATGTCATCCATGATGACGCAGGTACGACCTTCAACTTCGCCGATGATATTCATGACCTTGGCGACATTCGGCTTCGGACGGCGCTTGTCGATGATGGCGAGGTCGGAGCTCAATTGTTTCGCAAGAGCACGGGCACGCACCACGCCACCTACGTCCGGCGAGACCACCACGAGGTTGTCGTAATTGTGTTTCCACACGTCACCCAGCAGGATGGGGGAAGCGTAAATATTGTCGACCGGAATATCGAAAAAGCCTTGAATCTGGTCGGAGTGCAAATCCATCGTCAGTACGCGGTCGACGCCGACGCTGGTTAGCATGTTGGCGACGATCTTGGCGGTAATCGCGACACGGGCAGAACGCGGACGGCGATCCTGGCGCGAGTAACCGAAGTAAGGGATGGCGGCGGTAATGCGGGCGGCGGAGGAGCGGCGCAGGGCGTCTGCCATGACCATGACTTCCATCAGGTTGTCGTTGGTCGGCGCGCTGGTGGACTGCAGGATGAACACGTCCTTGCCGCGAACGTTTTCCAGCAGTTCGACCATCACTTCGCCATCGCTAAAACGGCCGACCGTGGCACGACCCAGGCTGATGTTGAGGTGAGCGACTACTTCCTCGGCAAGCTTGGGATTGGCATTGCCGGTAAAAACCATCATGTCGCCGTTAGCCAAGACCGCGGTTCCTTTACTCTCAAAAAAGAAAAAGCGTGTAAATCTACACGCTCATTATTGTTTGGCTGGGGAGGAAGGATTCGAACCTTCGCATGCCGGAATCAAAATCCGGTGCCTTAACCAGCTTGGCGACTCCCCAATTAACTCAATCTGCAAAATCGTGCAGAGGATGTTGATTCAATCCCTGCGCGACAAACCCCGCAATTTTTTCGGGTTTCAGCGCGAATACGCGCTGCGCTTCAACTTCGCTCTCAACTTCCAGAAACACGCTGGCGCCGGAACCGCTCATTCTCGCATCTCCAAATTGCTTCAGCCATGCGAGGCAACTTTCAACTGCGGGGTAGTGTCGGCACACCACGGGTTCCAAGTCGTTATGACCGTAGCCCTTGAAAAAGGCCGCCATTTTCGCGGGAATCGTGTCCCTTGTCAATTCCTGACTGGCAAATATATCTGCCGTCGATACATGTACGTCTGGCGTAAGCACAACATACCATGCCGCGGGCAATGCAATTGCCTGTAATTGCTCGCCTACGCCTTCTGCCCATGCGTTCTCGCCAAACACGAAAATCGGCACGTCGGCGCCGAGGCGTAAGCCCAGCGCGAGCAGTGTTTCACGAGGCAAATTCAGCTGCCACAAACGATTCAGCGCGAGCAGCACCGTGGCTGCATCCGAACTGCCGCCTCCCAGTCCGCCGCCCATCGGCAGGATTTTTTCAAGCCGGATATCTACTCCCTGGCGGCAACCCGTGTGTTGCTGCAGGAGGCGCGCGGCGCGAACGCACAGGTCGTTATCTTCGGCTAAGCCGTGAATGTCATGCATGCGCCGGATATTGCCGTCATCGGTCGGGCGCAAATGCAGGACATCGTTTCTGTCGATCAGCCGGAAGACGGATTGCAGCAGGTGATAGCCGTCTGTGCGCCTGCCAGTGATATGCAGGAACAGGTTGAGCTTGGCCGGTGCCGGAAAAGATTGAAACAGGGCTGTCATGGTTCTCGCGACAGGGTTCCCCAGTTCTCGACGAGCAGTTTCAGGTCGAGCTGGGGGCTTTTCAGGACGATTTTCCCGGGAAGGTCGGTGCCTTCCACGGTTTTGTAGGAAGGGTACTCAATATCCCAGCCGTCCTGCTTGAGCCGGGTGAGCCGGCCTTGCGCGTCGCTGTCGATGGCCTCGTATGTGCTCGAGGTCGGGCGCCCGATGACCCAGTCGGTGAGGCCTCTGAGTGGCAGGCTCCAGCCCATGGTCTGCTGGAGCAGGGTCTCGGCATCGTCCGCCTTGTAGGTTTTGCGGTCGTTGGTGGTCAGCGTCACGCCGTCCTTGTTCGAGTTGATTTCCGCCACCTGGGCACCCAAGGGCGAGTAGAGGGCGAAATAATCGCCTTCCTCGGTATGTTTCCACCGCAGCGAACCGGAGAAGCCACGTTTTTCAGTCTGCACCGCCATGCGGCCGGACAGGCTGAAGGCGCTGATGTTCTCCAGGTTACGCAGGTGTCGGGATTGCGCGTCGAGATCAACGGGTGTGGTCGACGGAGCCAAACTGGCGCAGCCAGCCAGCGCGACTAACGCCGAGAGCAGGGTAAGGCGGAGAAAGCTCACTGACGGAATTTTTTCGTCGTGTTAAGCAGTACCTCATTGTCGGGATGCGCGCGCAATGCTTCGTCCCAGGTTTTGACTGCTTCGTCCCGCTTACCCTGTTGCCACAGAACTTCGCCCAGGTGTGCTGCGATTTCAGGGTCGGTCTTCTCGGAGTAGGCGCGGCGAAGGTAATCTGCCGCTTCGTCCAGCATGCCGCGTCGGTATTGCACCCAGCCCATGCTGTCGAGAATGTAGTGGTCGTCCGGGCTCAGGGCCAAGGCCTTTTCGATGAGCGATTCCGCTTCTTCGAGCCGTTCGTTGCGATCGGCCAGCGTGTAGCCAAGTGCATTGTAGGCCTGGGCAAAGTCCGGCTTGATCGTGATCAACTTGCGCAACTGCTGTTCCATGACATCGAAACGCAGCACCTTTTCTGCCAGCATCGCAAAGTCGTAGATCATTTCAGGGGTGTTGGGCAGCGTATTGATGGCACGGTCGAGGATCGCGTATGCCTCCTGGTAATTCTTTTCCTGTACCAGAAGGTTGGCTTCTACCTGCAAGGCAACCGCCTGCTGCTCGCTGGTCAGGTTCGGCAGGTTCTGAAGCAGTTTGCGCGCTTCAGCCAGCTTTTTCTCATGAGCGAGTAGTGCGGCGACGCGCAGCTGGGCGTCAAAACGCAATTCCTCACTTTCCACACGCTTGTACCAGCCGTAGGCCTGATCGTTGAGGTTCTGCTTCTCTGCGGATTGTCCGAGATAAATATAGAGTTGCTCCGGCTCCTTGTAGCCGTGCTCCAGTGCCTGCTTGAAATACTTGTCGGCTTGCGCGTAATCACCGAGCTGGCCGGCCAGCAGGCCGACAACGACGGCCATTTCCGGGTTTTCCTTGACCGCATCGGCAAGCTTGGTGAACTGAACGCGCGCTTCATCCAGTTGTTTCTCGTTGACCAGCAGTTTGGCGTACGTCAGCCGGATGTTGCTGGCCTCGGGGTATTTTTTCAGATAATCGCGGAAAAATACGAGGGCGCTGTCCGCGGATTGACGCAGAAGAATTTCGGCATGCAGTGCGGCAGCGGGCTCCCATCCTGGACGCAACGTTTCCGCAGTGCTCAATTCCTTGAGAGCCAGCTCATCCTGTCCGGCATTGAAGGCGAGATGGGCGATGGCGAACTTCGCTTCGGCTTGCTTGGGGTAGGGCTCCGCAAGGTCCTGCACCAGCGCAAGTGCGGCATCCTTGTCGGGATGGCGCGACAGTACACCGTTCAGGTAGAGGAAGCCGTTGCCGCGCAGATCGGGCGAGACCAGCAGTTTTTCAAGAAAAGGCCTTGCATCTTCGAGGTTTCCTGTGCTGAGCAGCAGTTGCGCCATGGCTTGCTGTGCTTCTACCGACTCCGGGTCGAGTTCGGCCCACAGGCCGGCGGCACGAGCGGCCAGCTGCGGCTGATTACCGTAAACCGCTGCGCGGGCGGCGCGCTCTGCGAGGCGCGGGTCGCGGCTGGATTGAGCGAGATCATAGAAGATGGTGCTGGCCAGCCCAATGTCTCCGCGCTGTCCGGCGACTTCACCGACCAGATACTTGTAAATGAACTCGCTGCTCAATTCTTGCGCAGCGGGAGTAACGGCTTCTTGCGCCTGGGTGCCCAAGCTGGCAAAAAGTAGTGCAATAGCGATAGAAGCGCGCATCGAATTGGGTGAATTTCTCATGGGTTGAAAACGGTCCGTTACCTATGTGTGGATGCTTGGTTAGTCCGTGACAGGCCAACCAAGTTCATCCATAATGCCTGTTCAATATAGCTTGTTTATATGGATTTTCCAATCTATGCGACGCTTGACAACAGTCAGGCGTTTTTTATAAGTTTTATGGCTTAATTCTAGAATCCGGACGTTCATTCCTATGAATACTGTTACTGTCGAGGCTCGCGACCTGACGCGTGCCTATGGAGGCCGTGCTGTCGTCAGCGACGTGAACTTCACCCTGAACAAGGGCGAAGTTCTAGGGTTTCTCGGCCCGAATGGCGCGGGCAAATCCACCACGATGAAGATGCTTACCGGCAATCTGGCGCCCACCGCGGGCACCGTCAAGATTTGCGGCATCGACATGATCGAAAACCCCAAGGAAGCCAAGGCGCTGATCGGCTATCTGCCGGAGACGCCGCCGCTTTACCGCGAATTGACCGTTGATGAGATGCTGGCGCTGGCCGCCCGTATCCATGGCATTCCTCGTGCCAAGGTGAAACGCGCGGTCGAGCAGGCCAAGGAGCGCACCGGCCTCACCGAAATGGGCAAGCGCCTGTGCGAAAACCTTTCCACCGGTTATCAGCAACGCGTGGGCATCGCCCAGGCGATCATCCATCACCCGATGGTGGTGGTGCTGGACGAGCCGACGCGCGGTCTCGACCCGATCCAGATCCGCGACATCCGCGCGTTGATCAAGGAGCTGGGCGGCGAACATAGCGTGATTCTGTCCACCCATATCCTGCCGGAAGTGGAAATGGTGTGCGACCGCGTGCAGATCATCCATCAGGGCCAACTGGTTTTCAGCGGCGAGATCGAAACACTGAAGCGTAGCCGCGAGAGCAACCGCCTGTGCATCGGGCTGCGTCGTCCGCCCGCGGCCGAGGCTGTGCTTGCATTGCCGGGTGTCGCAGCGGTCGAGGAAGCCGAAGGGATGTTGCTCGTGCGTTTCGCTGATGGTAGCGCGAATGTGGCCGAAGCAATTGTTCAGGCTTCTGTCGCCGGCGACTGGGGGCTTTACCATATCGCTCCCGACGCTACTTCGCTTGAGGATGTATTCCTGCATTTGACTCAACAGGAAGAGGTCGTAGCATGAAAATGATATTCACCATTGCAGGCAAGGAACTCCGCAGCCTGTTTGCTTCGCCGATGGCTTGGGTCATCCTGGCCTTGTTGCAATTGCTGCTCTCCGGGTTTTTCATGAACGCCGTCGGTCGTTATTTCGAAGCGATGCAGGGCTCGATGCTGCCTGAGCAGCGCATCGGTTTTACCGCCTTCGTGATGCCGCAAATATTTGGCGTGGCGGTACTGGTATTGCTGACGGCGGTACCGCTGCTGACGATGCGCCAGATCGCGGAAGAGCGCAAAAATCACACCATGGTGTTCCTGTTTTCCTCGCCGGTGTCGCTGTTTGAAATCGTGTTCGGAAAGTTCGTCGGCCTGATGGCTTTCATCAGCCTGGTGACGGTGATGGTGCTGGCGATGACCTTGTCGATGCACGTCGCCACCGATCTCGATACCGCGCATCTGCTGACCAACGCGCTGGGCTTGTGGCTGATGGCGGCTTCGTTCGCAGCGCTGGGCCTCTTCATGTCCAGCCTGACGCAGCAGCCCATCATTGCGGCAATCATGAGCTTCATCGCGTTGCTGGGGCTGGTGATCATCGACAATTTCGCGACCGATCCGGAAAGCCCGCTCAATTACCTGTCGCTGATGCGTCATTTCGAACCGCTGGCAACCGGAGTGCTGAGCACTACCGATATTGCCTACTTCGTACTGTTCATAGCTACGTTCCTGGTGCTGACCGTGCGCCGGCTCGATGCCGACCGGCTGCGCGGATAACGCAGGAAAGAATCCAAGATGAAGATCAACCGCAAAATCCGTTTACAACTGTTCGTACAGAACTGGCTGTTTGTCGTTCTTTTTCTTTCGCTGATCGGGATGCTGGGCTACCTGACGCGTGAGTTCCACATCGAGCGCGACGTCACGCAGGCGGCACGCAACCTGCTGACCGAAGGCAGCGTTAATGTGGTCAAGAAGATGAAAGGCCCGGTCAACATCACGGCTTTCGTCGAGAACGACGATGCCGACCGCAAAAAGGTCATCCATGATTTCGTCGCGCGTTATCAGCGTGCCAAGTCGGATATCAACCTGACGTTCGTCAACTCCACCCAGGAACCCAAGCGCGCCCAGGAAGCCGGCATCCGCAAGGACGGCGAACTGGTGATCGAGTTCCAGAAGCGGACTGAAAACCTGGTGCCTAATTACACCGAGCGTGACCTGACCAACGTGCTGGTACGCCTGCAGCGTTCGCAGGCGCGCGCCGTGATGTACCTGGATGGCCATGGCGAGCGCAGCCTGATCGGCGAAAAGAACTTCGATCTGGGCGAATTCGGCCATCAACTGGGAACCAAGGGCTTCAAGCTGGCGAATCCGGACCTGACGATTGCGCAGGAAGTGCCGCGTAACGGTGCGATGCTGGTGATCGCCGGCCCGCAGGTCGACGTGTCCGAAGCCGAGGTCAAGAAAATTGTGCATTACGTGGCGACCGGCGGCAACCTGCTGTGGCTGATCGACCAGGAATCACTGCACGGTCTGCAGCCGCTGGCGGAATACCTGGGTCTGGTGTTGACGCCGGGAGTTGCGGTGGATCCGACTTCGTCGCAGAACGGTATCGACCCCCGTACCGTGATCGGCCGCCAGTATACCGAGCACGCCATCACCAAGGAGTTCACGTTGCTGACAGCTTTTCCCGAGGCGCGAGCGATCGATATCAACGACCAAACCGGCGATTGGGATGTGACACGCCTGATTTCGGTGGCCCATAACGGCTGGCTGGAAACGGGCAAGCTGGACGGCAAGCTCGGTTTCGACGAAAAAGATGTGCCCGGCCCCGTGAATATCGCCGTCGCGATGCAGCGCAAGGCGGAGAACATTACGCAGCGCGTGGTCGTGGTTGGTAACGGCAATTTCCTGGCGAATTCGTTTGTCGCCAATGGCGGCAATCTCGACCTGGGCATCAACATGGTCAACTGGCTGGCCGGCGACGACCAGCTGATCAGCATCCAGCCCAAGCCGCTGAAGGATGTGACGGTGAGCTACACCGCTCTTGAAGGCATCCTGATTTTTGGCGGCTTCGTCATTGTCTTGCCGCTGTCCCTGCTGATTGCCGGGATCGTTATCTGGCGCCGGAGACGTACACGATGAAATCGCGCTGGCTCGTCAATCTGGGCTTGCTGGTGATCATTGCAGGCCTTGCGCTGTTTCTCTATCTGAATCCCAGGAAAGAGGAGGCGGCAGCGAAGGGTGTAAAGGTTTCCGAGTTGAGCCAGGCGGATATCCGCAAGGTCGAGATCGAGTTTCCGGCCAAGAAGCCGGTAGTGCTTGAAAAGCGCGACGGCAACTGGCACATCGTGCAGCCTTATGCGGCGCGCGCCGGCGAGCAGGCGGTCAACAGGATTCTCGCCGTGCTCAATGCGGATAGCATCGACAAGTTCGATGTTTCCGATCTTGCACGCTTCGGTCTGGATAATCCTTCCTTGCGGTTGAAACTGGATGACAAGGAGTTCCTGTTCGGTACTTTCAATCCGGTCAACGGCCAGCAATACGTTGCCTTCGGGAATTCGGTTTTCCTGATTTCAACGGCTTATTCCGACGCGGCGGCGACTCAGGTGGTCGAGCTCATCGACAAGCGCTTGCTGGCGCCGGCAGAACATGTTGCAGCCTTCGATTTTTCGCGCCTGGAACAGTGGGAAGAAACCGGCCTGCGACTGGAGCACGAGAATAATCAATGGAAAGTGTCGATCCCCGGCGCCAAACCCAACCGTGCCGATCTGGACGAATGGTTCGGCGACGGCTGGAAGTCGCTGAGCGCCAATTCGGTCGAACCGTACACGCCGGACCGCAAGACGGTTTACCCTTCGTTCGAGATCATCCTTAAGGACGGTAAGCGTATCCATGTCGAGAAGCATCTGGAGTCGCCGGAATTGATACTGGCGCGGCCGGACGAAGGCTTGCTGTACCATTTTCCGTCCGACCTCGGATTTGCGCTGCTGAATCCGCCCGTCGGCGCTCCGAAGTAAACAAGCTACACCAACATGCCTGAATTGCCGGAAGTCGAGACCACACTGCGTGGTCTCGAACGTCCGCTTGCTGGGCGCAGCATTGCCGCCGTGGTGGTGCGCAATCCCGCTCTTCGCTGGCCGGTACCGGCCAATCTGCACGAGCTGTTGGCGGGTCGCCCCATCCGCAGCCTTTCCCGGCGCGCCAAATATCTCCTCATCCATTTTGATCACGGTACGTTGATCCTGCATCTCGGCATGTCGGGCCGACTGCGCCATTTTGCTGCGTACGAAACGCCGGAAAAGCATGATCACGTCGACCTGGTGCTGGATAACGGCGCTTTGGTTCGCCTGCGCGATCCTCGCCGTTTTGGTGCCGTGCTGTGGGCCGAGGACCCGCTGCAACATTCGGTATTGAGTGCACTTGGCGTGGAGCCGTTGCAGGAAGTTTTCAGCGGTGAATGGTTGTATCGGAACATTCGTACGCGCAGTGCTGCCATCAAGCTGGTCGTCATGGATGGGCGGCTGGTGGTCGGAGTGGGAAATATCTACGCCAGCGAGTCGCTATTCCGCGCCGGCATCAATCCGCAAACGGCGGCCAACAAGCTCAGCCTCGCTCGCTGCGAGCGGCTGGTACGGGAAATCAAGGCGACGCTGGCGGATGCCATCGTGGCCGGTGGGAGCAGTTTGCGGGACTTTTTCGGAGCCGACGGCAATCCTGGCTATTTCCAGCAAAGCTATTTTGTCTATGGCCGTACCGGAGAGCCGTGCCGGGTGTGCGGAACCCCGATCAAGCTGATCAAGCAAGGTCAGCGTTCGACGTTTTATTGCCCACGCTGTCAGCGTTAGGTCGGCGTATGTAGCGCAGGTTTTTTGCCTGCGCTACGCCGGTAATGATGGTCTTAGGAGCCGGAATGCCGGTGCGCCAGCCACACTTTTGGCATCAGTGAACCGACAACCATGCCCACCACGCTCATCAGAAAGCCCGCGAACTGCGGAGGAATCATGCCTTCGCCTTCCGGCATGAGTATCTCCATGGGAATCCAGGTCAATACGCCGAGCAGAATGGCGAGCATGGCGCCCTGAGCGTTGGCACGCTTCCAGTACAAGCCAGTCACCAGCGGTGTGAAGGCAATTACCAGCGTGACCTTGTAAGCGTTTTCCACCATTTGATGGATACCCGTATCGGTTTCGAGCGACCATAGCGCGTAAATTGTCACGCATACGGTAAAGGCCGCCACCACGCCGCGCGTCATCCACAGGAAATGCTTGTCATCCAGATGCCCCATGAAGCCTTTCAGTATATTTTCCGAAATCGTCACGGACGGTGCGAGCAGGGTGCCGGAGGCGGTACTCATGATCACCGAAAGCAGTGCGCCGTAGAAGATGACTTGGGCAAATAGCGGCAGGTGCCCGACGACCAGTGTCGGCAGGATGTGTTGGGTTTCCCCTTTGGCCAGCAGGCCGGCAACCATGTTCGGATCGATCAGCGTCGCGGCATAGGCAAGGAAAAGCGGCACTGCCGCGAAAAGAAAATAGGATACGCCGCCGAGCACTGAGCCCCAGACCGCGACCTTTTCGTTTTTCGAAGCATTCGCGCGCTGGAAAACGTCCTGCTGCGGAATGGAGCCGAAACCCATCGTGAGCAGCCCGGAAATGAATGCAATCATCGCGACGGTATTCAGTTCCGGCCAGAAGTTGAACTTGCCGGCGGCCTGCGCATGCGCCACCACGGTACCTACTCCGCCTGCCATTTCCGATATCAGGTAGGCGATCCAGAACAATCCCAGCACGATGATGATCATCTGGAAGAAGGTGGTCAGCGCGACCGACCACATGCCGCCGTACAAGGTGTACATCAATACGACCGTAGCGCCGATAAGGATGCCTTGCGACTGTGAGATGTCGCCATCGGAAAGTACGTTGAACACGAGGCCGAGTGCGGTGACCTGCGCTGAGACCCAACCCAGGTAGGAAAGCGCGATGGCGATAGATACGACCACTTCAACGAATCGATTATATTTCTTGCGGTAGAAGTCGCCAATGGTCAACAAATTCATCCGGTACAGCGGCCGGGCAAAGAACAGGCCGAACAATACCAGGCAGAGGGATGCGCCGAAAGGATCGGAAATCAGCCCGCCCAGATCCTCTTCAAGAAATGTCGCAGGAATCCCCAGAACCGTTTCCGCGCCGAACCAGGTGGCGAATACCATCGCAACCACCATGACCAGTGGCAGGCTGCGCCCGGCGGTTACGTAATCGCGTGTGTTATGGACTCGCGTGGCGGCATACACCCCGATGCCGATAGAAATGACCAGATAAAGTATGACGAATCCGAGCAGCACAGTCGTATCCTTAGTTTTGATTGAATGATGACGTCTGAATCGTGGCTATTCTAGCAAACGATCCACTAAATAATAGTGGTGCTACAATCGACCGAAAGGCTTTTGCTGGAGAAAAACAATGGCGCAGCAACCACAGGATCTGTGCGGGTGGGTGGCATATTTGAGCAGTGCCGAGTTGCCCGTGCTGAAACATACCGCACGTGAACTGGAACGCATGCATGCCGACGAGGATAATCTCAACGCACGCAGTGTTGCACACGTGATTACCAGTGACCCCATGATGACGGTCAAGCTGCTGCGTTATCTGCAGGCGCATAAACGCAGCCAGACGCAGGAACTGGTACAGGTGGAGCAGGGCATCATGATGATGGGCTTCAATGCCTTCTTCCGCGAAATCCGGCCCGAACCCCTGGTAGAGGATGCGTTGCACGGCCATCTTGCCGCATTGACCAATCTCCTGCGCACGGTACGTCGCGCACAACGTGCCTCACGCTACGCTTTCGATTGGGCCTTGTTGCTGCATGATTTGCACGCCGAGGAGATTCGCATCGCCGCGCTCCTGAGTTATCTCTCCGAAATGCTGATGTGGTGCTTCAACCCGGACGCGATGCTGAAAATACATGCGATGCAGGAAGCGGACAAAACCTTGCGCAGTGCGGCTGTTCAACAGGAAGTGCTGGGTTTCAAGGGAGCCGAATTGCAGCATGCGCTTGCCATCGAATGGAAGCTGCCGGAGTTGCTGCTGACACTGATGGACCCGGCGCATTCGCAGAATACAAGGGTGCGCAATGTGATGCTGGCACTCAACCTGGCGCGCCATTCCGCCAATGGCTGGGACGATGCGGCGTTGCCGGATGATTACCGCGACATTGCCGCGCTATTGCGTATCGAGCCGGAAAAGGTGATGGCGATGGTGGGCGCTATCCCAAGTCGTAGCCCATCAGCAGCATAAAACCGGCGAGCTGGAGCAGGGCAAGCAGCACCAGCGAGGAAGTTGCCCAAAACAGCAGGCGGTTGCGACGCTTCTGCTCTGTTGCCAGTGTCTCCAGTTTTTCCGTCAGCACGGCGGTGTCGTTGCGCAACAGGCTTTCATGCACCAGGCGCGGCAGTTGCGGCAGTATCTTTCCCCAGTGCGGTGCTTCGGTGCGGAAATTCTCGATGATGCTGCGCCAGCCCATCTGTTCACTCATCCATTGTTCCAGATAGGGCTTGGCGGTCTTCCACAAGTCCAGTTCCGGGTCGAGCTCGCGACCCAGCCCTTCAATGTTCAATAGCGTTTTTTGCAGCATCACCAGTTGCGGCTGGATAACTACGCCAAACCGGCGCGAAGTCTGGAACAGGCGCAGCAGCACACGGCCGAAGGTGATGTCTTTGAGCGGCTTGTCAAAAATCGGCTCGCACACGGCGCGGATCGCGGTTTCGAACTCATCCTGCGGCGTGTCTTTTGGCGCCCAGCCCGATTCGATATGGGCGCGGGCGACCTCGCGATAGTCGCGGCGGAAAAACGCCAGGAAGTTGCGCGCCAGATATTGCTTGTCCGTGTCGCTCAGCGTTCCCATGATGCCGAAATCGACTGCAACGTAACGCCCGTCGTCCGCCACCAGGATGTTGCCGGGGTGCATGTCGGCATGAAAAAAACTGTCACGGAATACCTGCGTGAAAAAGATTTCGACGCCGTTGCGAGCAAGCTGGGGAATGTCCACGCCGAGCTCGCGCAAGCGTGCCACCTGGCTGATGGGTGTGCCGGCCATGCGCTCCATCACCATGACCTGTTCGCGGCACGCGTCCCAATACACTTCCGGTACCAGCAGCAGCCGGCCATCGGCGAAATTGCGCCGCAACTGGCTGCAGTTCGCGGCTTCCAGCATCAGGTCGAGTTCGTTATGAATGTGCCGGCCGAATTCCGCGACGACCTCGCGCGGACGCAGGCGCTTACCGTCGGACCAGAGGTTTTCCAGCAGCATCGCCGCGACGTCGAGCAGTGCCAGATCCTTGTCGATTACGGCGTCGATGCCCGGGCGCAGTATCTTGACCGCTACCGGGCGGCCGTCCGGTAACGTGGCGAAATGGACTTGCGCAACTGATGCGCTGGCGACAGGCGTCGGATCGAAACTGGCGAATATTTCCATCGCCTGCGCGCCATAAGCCTGCTGCAAAACGATCTGCACCTGCGGCGCGGAAAATGGCGGCACGCTGTCCTGCAGTTTGGCCAGTTCGTCGGCAATATCGAGCGGGATCAGGTCGCGTCGCGTAGACAGCATCTGGCCGAATTTGACAAAGATAGGCCCGAGGTTTTCCAGCGCCAGGCGCAGTCGTACGCCGCGCGGCTGGTCTAAGCGCCGCCAGAAGAACAGGCTGCGCGTCAGTGTTTGAGCGCTGCGCAGCCGGGCGTGGCTGAACATGAGTTCGTCCAGTCCGAAACGCAGGCCGACGAACACGATTTTGAACAAGCGCAAAAAACGCATCAGAGGTTTTTCTCCAGCCGTTCCACCCTTTTGGCGAAGCGCTCGACGTCGTCGCGCAAGGCATCGACGTCCTTGGAGAATTTGTCCAGATGACGTTTCTTGGCGATCTGCGGCTGTTCTTCCAGCCAGAATTCGGAAAGCATGCCGGCAACCGACATGGCCTGGCGCCCGATTTCCTGCCGGATGCGTGCGCCGGCCTGGCTGAGTTCGTGAGCGGGGATGTCACCAACGATGCGGCTCAAGTCTTCCTCGGCGTCCCAGCGCAGTCCACGCAGAACTTTGCCGACGGCTGCGGCGAGATCGGCGTCGCCCTGCAAAGTGGCGAGACCACTCGCGGCGTCGGGTTCCAGCAGCATGCGCAGGGCCGCGCTCGGGGACAGGCCGATTTCAGCGTCAATCTGTGCGTCATGCGGGGCAGCAGAAAATTCGCCCGGAGGGTCTATCACCAGCGTGGTACCGAGCGGGGGCATGGAAATGCGGACGATTTTTCCGACGTAAGGGCGCAGCTGCTCGCTTGCCCAGGAATTCTGGCGCAGCAGATGATTCAGGGCATCGGCAGTCAGTTTCAATATTTGAAGCCTTTGTGCAGTGCCACCACGCCGGCCGTCAGGTTGTGATAATCGACCTTGTCAAAACCGGCATCCAGCATCATTTGCTTCAGTGTTTCCTGGTCGGGATGCATGCGGATGGATTCCGCCAGATAGCGGTAGCTTTCAGCATCCTGCGCGAGCACCTTGCCCATGACAGGCAGCAGCTTGAATGAGTAGGCATCGTAAGCGGGTTGCAGGGGTTTCCATACGTGCGAGAACTCCAGCACCAGCAGCCGGCCGCCGGGCTTGAGTACGCGCAGCATTTCCTTCAGTGCCAGATCCTTGTGCGTCATGTTGCGCAGGCCGAAAGCGACGGAGACGCAATCGAAATAATTGTCGGGGAAAGGCAGTTTTTCTGCATCGCATTGCGTGGCCGGAACTGCGAGCCCTTCGTCGAGCATGCGATCACGCCCCACGGATAACATGGAAGCATTGATGTCCGTCAGGATCACCTTGCCCAGCTTGCCAACCTTTTTGGCGAACAGGCGCGAGAGATCACCGCTGCCACCCGCAATATCAAGAACGCGGTTGCCCGGCAATACGCCGCTGGTTTCTACAGTGTAGCGTTTCCATAAGCGATGCAATCCGGCCGACATTACGTCGTTCATCAAATCGTAGCGGCTGGCGACGGAATGAAAAACTTCGCCGACCTTACGTGCCTTTTCGGATTCGGCGACGGTTTTGAAGCCGAAGTGCGTGGTGTTTTCGCTCATGCCTGGCCTTTATGCTGGATTCCAGCGGCAGCGAGCCGCTCTAGGTAGGATTGCCATAGCTCACCCTGGCGGGAGCCGAGGTCGTAGAGGTAGTCCCAGGAGTAAAGTCCGGTGTCGTGGCCGTCAGAAAAGGTCAGTTTGACCGCGTATTGGCCGACAGGCTCGATGCCCGCGATATTGACGTCTTCCTTGCCTACCTGCAGTACTTCCTGTCCTGCGCCGTGGCCGCGGACTTCCGCTGACGGGGAGTAGACCCGCAGGAACTCACAAGATAGGTGAAAGTGGGCGCCGTCGTCGAACACGATTTCAAGTTTACGTGAGGCCTGGTGCAGGCGAATATCGGTCGGGCGTGGAGTGCTGGAGGTGAGGCCGGTCATGTTCGTGGCATATGGATTTGACTAAGTCAAATGATAGCAGAATCGCGATTGGATCAGGTCTTGCGATTAGGTCGCCCGCCTGATTTTTGATTAATTTATGAATCATGCTAGAGTAGCAGCGGGGTATATGGGCGAGAACATACATGGTTGAAAACAAGCTTGCCGATCAGTTTGCAGCATACAGCACATGGCGCAAGGCGCTGATCGACACCATCTGCGATTATCGCGGTTGGCTTATCGAGCAGGAGTTGAACGATGCGCAAGTGGATCTGCGTATCCAGCATTTATTGGATCGCCTGCACGAAGATAAGCTGAATGTGGCTTTCGTGGCCGAGTTCTCGCGCGGCAAGTCCGAGCTGATCAATGCGATATTCTTCGCTGATTACGGTCAAAGGCTGCTGCCGTCCAGTGCCGGTCGTACGACCATGTGCCCGACCGAACTCATGTATGACCCACAGAATCCGAGCTCGCTGCGCTTGTTGCCCATCGAGACACGCGGTTCCGATACCACCACCACCGAATACAAGCGATTCCCTGCCGAATGGACCGTGTTCGAATTCGACGTCGATTCCAGTGACAGCATGGTCAGTGCGTTCAAGGAAGTCAGCCGCACCAAGCGCGTGTCGGTTGAAGAAGCCGAGCGCTACGAACTGTACGATCCCAACAATCCCGATGACGCGATGAACCTCAACGAGGATGGTACGGTGGATATTCCTTGCTGGCGCTACGCGATCATCAATTTCCCGCATCCATTGCTTGAGCAGGGCCTCGTTATCCTCGACACGCCAGGGCTGAATGCAATCGGCACCGAACCTGAGCTGACGCTCAACATGCTGCCCAATGCACACGCCGTGCTGTTCATTCTTGCTGCGGACACCGGGGTGACAAAATCCGAGAGCGACGTCTGGCGTCAGTACATCAGCGGCACGCGCTGGAAGCAAAAAGGCCGCATGGCGGTGCTGAATAAAATCGATGGCCTGTGGGATGAACTGAAAACCGAGCGCGAAGTCGAAAAGGAAATTGCCAAGCAGATCAAGGTCAGTGCCGAACTGCTCGAACTCGACCCTGCTCAGATTTTCCCCGTGTCGGCACAGAAAGGCTTGCTGGCCAAGGTGAATAGGGATGAAGCGCTCCTGGTCAAGAGTCGCTTGCCTGAATTGCAAAAGGCGTTGTCCGATGAGTTGATCCCTTCCAAGAAGGAGATCGTGCGCGACAATACCGAGAGCGAGATCGAGGACCTGATCGGAAATTCCGCCCTGATCCTCGAATCCAGGCTGCAAGGCTTGTCCGAGCAGCTGGATGAATTGAAGGGCTTGCGCGGCAAGAACGCCGATGTGGTCGAGCACATGATGAACAAGGTCAAGACTGACAAGGAAAACTTCGAGCGCGGATTGCAGCGTTTTCAGGCCTTGCGCAGCGTATTTTCGCAACATACCAACACGCTGTTCGCCTACCTGGGCATGGAACGGTTACGCATGGAAGTTGCTAAAACGCGGCATGCGATGGTCGCTGCGAACTTCACCAAGAGCATACGTGCCGCAATGGAAGGGTTTTTCAAGGATATCAACGAGCGCATGGCAAGTTCGGATAATCAGATTTCCGAAATCAAGAAAATGATGGATGCCATGTACCAGAAGTACGCGCAGGAACATGGTTCGGCGCCCGTGACGGCCCCCGGGTTTTCCACCGCGCGCTATCAGAAGGAATTGGGCAAGCTGGAGCGTGCTTACAAGGAGCAGTTCGATACGGCCTTGAACATGATCGTGAACGAGAAGATGACGCTCACCACGAAATTCTTCGAGACGATGGCGAATCGTGTGGTGAATGTTTACGAAATCGCCAATCGCGATGTCGAGAACTGGCTGAAAGCCGTGATGGCGCCGATGGAGTCGCAAGTGCGCGAGCAGCAACTGCAGTTGCGTCGCCGAATGGAGAGCATCAAGCGTATTTACAAGGCCACGGACACGCTGGAGGATCGCATTGCCGAGCTGGAAAGTTTCGAGCAAGGCATCCGTAATCAGATTGCCGATCTCAAGGTCATCCGCCAGCATATCGGCAATGCCTTGGCATTCGAGGAGCATCCCGCACCTGAGGTGTTGGCAGCATGACAGGCAACCTGCTTTTCCTGTTCGCCCTGACCCTGATTTTCGTGGGTGCTGCCGCAGTTGGCGTGTTATGGGCCATCAAGTCCGGGCAATTTGATGACCTGGAAGGTCCCGCGCAGCGGATCCTGATGGACGACGACGATCCGATGATTCCATTTAACCGCTTGAAATCGGATGATGAAGCGAATAAAATAAGACAGTAATATCTTTAATTAAATTGAGGGCTTGGAAATGCACATTTTCACTTGGGACAACCTGCCGATGACCGTTATCGTTGCATTGATTGCTTGGTCCTGGATTGCATTCTTCTCTGTGATCCTGGCTTGATAGCGCGGTATTGCGAACAATAAAAAAGGCTGCAAACGCAGCCTTTTTTATTGGGTAAGACGCAAACGAATTACATTGTTGCGCCAATAATCCCTTTCATTTTTTGCATTGCCTTGTGTTCGATCTGGCGAATGCGCTCGGCGGAAACGCCATATTCGGCCGCCAGTTCATGCAGTGTGGAGCTGCCGTCATCCTTCAGCCAGCGTGCTTCAACGATGCGGCGGCTGCGTTCGTCAAGGCTGTTCAGTGCTGCTTCAAGGCCGACAGTCTGAAGCACTTCAATCTGCTGGTCGGCCAGCATTTCGGATGGCTCTGGACGATGATCTTCCAGGTAGGCGATCGGGCTCCAGCTTTCTTCACTGTCATCTTCGCCATGGGATTCAAGGGCAATATCCTGCCCACCCATGCGTGATTCCATCTCGATGACTTCTTCCGGCTTGACCTTCAGTTCGCGGGCGATTTCCTTGATTTCATCCGGATGAAGGCTGCCGCTATGTGTTTTCATGCTGCGCAGATTGAAGAACAGCTTGCGCTGCGCCTTGGTGGTGGCAACTTTAACCAAACGCCAATTACGCAGGATGAATTCGTGGATTTCAGCCTTGATCCAGTGGACGGCAAAGGAAACAAGGCGCACGCCGCGTTCCGGATCGAAACGGCGCACCGCCTTCATCAGGCCGATATTGCCTTCCTGGATCAGGTCTGCCTGGGGAAGACCGTAGCCGGAGTAGCCACGAGCGATGCTGGCCACCAGCCGCAAATGGGAAAGAATCAATTGCTTGGCTGCGTCCAGATCGTTGTCGCGTTGCAGGCGGGTAGCATAGTCGTACTCTTCTTCTGCGCTGAGCACAGGAAAAGTACGGATCGTCTGCATGTAACGGTCAATACTTTCAACCGCCGATGGCATCGGTAAAGACAGGGAATAACTCATTGCGTTTTAACCTCCCGGGTTCAGGACCATTTTAGCACTCACGGTTTGAGAGTGCTAGTTGGGAAAAGTTCTGGAAACCCAATATTCCTACCAACATAATCGCAAGAAGGTAAGATTCATTTTTATCAAGCAATCACAAGAGCGGGCAATGGGAATTCTGGTAAATATCGTTAGCGCTGACGAGGAAGATATTGAGGCAATCGGGGAGTCGCAGCACCCCGTCGATGAGTGGAGTGGCATCGAAGCAAGGGATATCAGCAAGGCGAAGTTCATTACCTTGCATTGTCTGCTGACGGGCGATGGCATCGAGGATGCCGTCTATTTCTACGAGCCGGTTTATGCTATGGGCGATGATGGTCCGATGGTTCTCCGCATCCCGGACGAGTTGACTGAGAAGCTGGCCAGCTTCGAAGAGGATGCGCTGGAGGCCGTGGGAGAAGAGCTGGCTGCCACGGAGGAATTCGAGGTAAGTGGCTGGCCGGTCGAAGAAGTGCAGTTATTGGTAGCGGAATTTGCCGGTTTGGCCCGCATTGCCGAATCCCAGGGGCAGTCC
>DATHWE010000123.1:0-3697 GCA_035460905.1 Methylophilaceae bacterium
GTAAGAGGTGTACTGCCTGGCGCCCGAGGCCAGCGTCACGAATTGCGGAGTGATCTTGCGCTCATTGTAGCTGCCGGGGCTGCGGTCAATGTCCACGCCGGCAATCAGGCGCGTGCGCATAGGCACGAAATCGCGCCGCACTTTGGCGAGCAGGCCGGCGGAATAGTTACGCGAGAGATTGATGCGGTTGGGTACGCCGATGTAATTGGGCAACTGCTCCATTTCGTTGTAGCGCAGGTAAGGCGTGATGCTGACCAGCGTGTCCCCAAGCGATTTTTCATACGCCGATGACAGCCGCGCGGCTTTCACCTCGCGGTAGGAAATCGGGATGTAATTGAGTTTGGGATTGATGCGGTAATCCGATTCGCGCAGCCGCGTGCTGCCGGCCGATTGCTGATCGATGTCCGAAGTAGACAGCAAGGTTTTCAATGTTGCGTCATCACCCAGCGCCTGGTCCCAGCGCACCGAGAAGCTGCGGCGGTCATAGCCCGTGGCGTCGCGCCAGCCGTCGGTGTGCGTGATGTTCACACTGGGCCGCAAACCCCAGGTCTCGCCGCCGCTGCCGCCGGTCAGCAGCAGGCGCTTCCAGCCGTGCTCGCCGAATTCGGTATTGACTTCGAACTCCGGCGCGTCCGGTGCCGGGCGGGACAGTACGTTGACGATGCCGCCGATGGCATCCGACCCATAGAGCGCAGTCGCCGGCCCTTTGATGACCTCGATGCCATTCGATTGCGGCAAGTTGATCTCGTACAGTGCATTGTGGTTGAAAAAGCCGGTGGAGCGCGTGGGGATGCCGTCTTCCAGATACAGGTAAACCGCGTCGGTAGTGAGCGGCTGCCGGATCGAGGTCTGATGCCCTTCGCCGCTGGTGACATTGATCAGCACGCCGGGAATCTTGCGCATGATCTCGGCGGGGTGCGCCGGTCGTGTGGCGACGATTTCCTCCGCGCGGATCACGCTAACCGCCGCCGGCGTTTCGGAGACTTTCTGCGCTTCGCGTGTTGCGGTGACGCTGACTTCCTCCGTCACCACATCAGGATCGAGAGAGAGATGCTCGGCCTGGGCCGGGAAAGCGACTGCGCCCAGCAATAACAAGATGTTTTTATCCATAATTAGGATTGTACGAACAGGATAGCCTGCGCGGAATGCGACACGTTGTCGCACCGTGACTCCGTCGCGACGAAATGCCGCATTTCCCTGTCCGCGTTAGAGGGTTAAAATCGCCGGATGACTTCCCAGCCGTACTCGTCGCCCAGCGCTGCCATCAAGAACCTGCGGCGGATTTTCGTGTTGCGCAACGTGGTGATCGCTTTCCTTTCTTCCACCGCGCTGGCACTGGTGTATTTCGACATCCCCATCCATCTGCTGCCGATTGTCGCGTCAGTAGGAGCCATGTTGCTGCTCAACGGCTGGACCTGGCTGCGGCTGCGCAGCTCCACGCACATTCGCGACGGCGAGCTGTTCGCGCAACTCCTCGGCGACATTGCCGCGCTGACGCTTCTGTTCTACTTCACCGGCGGCTACAGCAACCCGCTGGTGTGGATGTATCTGCTGCCGCTCGCCATCGCCGCCGTGACGTTGCCGCCCCGGCTGGTCTGGGCGATCACGGCACTGGCAACTGCTTGCTACTCGACGCTGGTGTTCTTTCATGTGCCGCTCTCGCACCTGCATGTCAACGACCTCGTCGGCGTCGGCCTCGACACCCACCTTGCCGGCATGTGGCTGGGCTTTATCGTCAGCGCCCTGCTGGTCGCCGGCTTTGTTTCGCGCATCGGGCAAAACCTGCGCGAAAACGACCGGCTGATCGCCGAGGCACGCGAACAGGTACTGGAAAGTGAGCGCATGCTCGCACTGGGCGCCCTGGCTGCCGCGACTGCGCACGAATTGGGCACGCCGCTCGCCACCATGGCGGTATTGGCCGGTGAACTCAGCGACGAGCATGCCGGCAACCCGATGCTGGCGCAGGATCTCGCGCTGCTGCGAAAGGAAATAGGCCGCTGCAAGGAAATCCTGTCCTCGCTCGCCGCCTCCGCCGGACAGATGCGCGGCGAAGGCGCGAGCAGCATCGCGCTCGACGACTTTCTGAACGAGACCCTGCACCGCTGGCGCGATACGCGACCGGCGCTGCAATTCGATTGCCAGCTGCAAGGCGTAACGCCTGCCCCGCACATCGCCGCCGACCGCACGCTAGGGCAAGCGCTGGTCAATCTGCTCGACAACGCTGCCGACGCCTCGCCCGAACGCATCGAAATGCACGGCGGTTGGGATGCTGCCGAATTGCGGATCGACATCCGCGATTTCGGCAGCGGGCTCACGCCGGAAATCGCGGCACGCGCCGGCACGCCCTTCTTCACCACAAAACAGGAAAAAGGCATGGGCATCGGCCTCTATCTGGCACGCACCATCCTTGGCCGCCACGGCGGCAACGTGAATCTGGAAAACCATGCGCAAGGTGGTACCCTCACCCGCATCCGCCTGCCGCTGACGGGGCTTGCGGTGGAGTCGCGGTCATGAACGCCGAGAATGCCACTCTGCCCAGCCTGCTGCTGGCGGACGACGACGAGACGTTCTGCGAAGTCATGGCGCGTGCGCTGCGGCGGCGCGGCTTTGAAGTCACGGTAACGCACGACGCCGAATCCGCGGCCCGCAGCGCCGAAGCCGACCCGCCGGAATACGCGCTGGTCGATCTCAAGATGCCCGGCGAATCGGGGCTGGCGCTGGTGCGCCGCCTGAACGCCATCGAGCCCACAACGCGCATCGTCGTGCTCACCGGCTATGCCAGCATCTCCACTGCGGTGGAAGCCATCAAACTCGGCGCCACGCACTATCTCGCCAAGCCGGTGGATGCCGATGAAGTCGTCGCTGCATTCAACCGCAACCATGGCGATGAAACTATTTCCGTCGCCGCCAATCCATTATCCGTGGACAGGCTGGAGTGGGAACATATCCAGCGCGTGCTCGCGGAACACGACGGCAACGTTTCCGCCACCGCGCGCGCGCTCAACATGCACCGACGCACGCTGCAGCGCAAGCTGGGAAAGCGCGCGCCGCGCCAGGACTGATGCGACACTGTGTCACATTCCGGCATCATGGCATCCCCGCTAGAATGGGAACCATAGGGTTTGCCGCAATCGTTCCGGCCAGCCCGACCGGACACGAAAACCACTCGCTCCTCTCTCACGATCCGGTCGCGGCAAATCCTATCCTTTCACCGACTTTGCTACACTGACGTGATGTCACAACCGTCGCCATTGCACCGAAAACGGCCGCTCCCGCTGAAATGGGAAATCACCCTGGCCCTCATCGCCAAGGTGCTGCTGCTGTATGTCATTTGGGCATTGTGGTTCGACCAGCCCGTACCCAAGGAAGAGCGCGCGGGAATCGTTTCCCGCGTCATTCTGAACAAATAAGGAATATCCATGCTGCCATCCGCCGAAGTCGTCGATCTTTCCCGCCTGCAATTCGGGGCGACGGCAATGTACCACTTCCTGTTCGTGCCGCTGACGCTGGGGCTGTCGTGGATACTCGTGATCATGGAGTCCGTCTACGTAATGACCGGCAAGCAGGTCTACAAGGACATGACCAAGTTCTGGGGCAAGCTGTTCGGCATCAACTTCGCGATGGGCGTGACCACCGGCATCACGCTGGAATTCCAGTTTGGCACCAACTGGGCGTATTACTCGCATTACGTCGGCGA
>DATHWE010000124.1:0-27723 GCA_035460905.1 Methylophilaceae bacterium
CCACTGAGCCACATGGGCGCTCTAAAATACTAAAAAATTCGCAACTGGAGCGGGCGACGAGGTTCGAACTCGCGACATCTTGCTTGGAAGGCAAGTGCTCTACCAGCTGAGCTACACCCGCACAACCGGCCAGAAGCCATGACTCAAAGCCAACATTCGGCTCCAGAACAGCTTTTGGTGGAGGGGGCTGGATTCGAACCAGCGTAGGCGTAAGCCAACAGATTTACAGTCTGCCCCCTTTAGCCACTCGGGCACCCCTCCCTGCCGAACCCGAGATTATCGGGCCTTTATCACTACTTGTCAAACCAATCCCGCCAATAACTTCGGGATGGTGCCGGATGCCGGAATCGAACTGGCGACCTTCGCATTACAAGTGCGCTGCTCTACCAACTGAGCTAATCCGGCGCGGCGGCGATTATACCTGCATCTACCGAAGAGGCAAACGCCGCTGGTAAGAAGATTGCTATTTGACCAACTTCAATGCGGGTTTTTTGTTGCCAGAAGGCGGTTCTGGCTGATCCGGAGACCCTTCCGGCTCATTTTCCAATGCTGGCTGCACGGCATCTTCTGGCTCGAAAAACATGCCCTGGCCATTTTCTCGCGCAAAAATTCCGCGCACGGCCTCGATCGGGATATATAAATTGAAAGGCGCGCCACCAAACCTGGCGGAGAAAGTAACCGCCTCGTTGCCGATCAGCATATCCTTGGTTGCCGAATAGTTTATGTTGAGGACAATTTCCCCATCCTTGACGTACCCCTGGGGCACGCGCGTCCGGTCATTGACAGCAACCACCAAGTGCGGCGTGAAGCCGTTGTCCAGGCACCACTCGTACATGGCGCGCACGAAATACGGCTTGGTTGAGGTTGGCTCGCCAGCCATTTATTTGCGCATTGCCTTTTCAGAGGGCGTCATTGCCTCAATATAAGCCGGACGCGAGAAGATACGCTCGGCATATTTCAGCAACGGCGCGGCCTGTTTCGGCAATTCGATACCATAGTGACCGAGACGCCAAAGCAAGGGCGCAATCGCCACATCCAGCATCGAAAACTCATCGCCAAGCATGTATTCCTGCTTGTTGAAAATCGGCGCGATCTGGATCAGGTTGTCGCGCACGATGGCACGGGCATTGTCCGCCACCTTGGCGTTATCAGATTCGATATCGCCAATATGATCGAACAGCTGATCCTCGAAATTATGCAGGAACAGGCGGGCACGGGCGCGCATGACCGGATCGGCAGGCATCAACTGGGGGTGCGGGAAACGCTCGTCAATATATTCATTGATGATATTCGCCTCATAAAGCACCAGGTCGCGCTCCACCAGGACCGGTACGCGATTGTAGGGATTGATGACGGCCAGATCTTCCGGCTTGTTGGTCATGTCCACGTCGATTACCTGAAAATCCATGCCCTTCTCGAAGAGCACAATGCGGCAGCGCTGGCTGTAAGGGCAAGTCGTGCCCGAATATAAGGTCATCATAAGCTGTGTCCGATCTCGATTAAAAGCAAAAAGGAGGCTCCGGAAAACCGGAACCTCCCGCAACAACAATGATAATTAATGTACGTCTTTCCAGAATTCCTTCTTGAGCGCGAGCGCAATCATGAAAAAGAACGCCAGCGCCAGCAGCACGATAATGCCGAGCTGGAGACGCTTCGCCTTGGCAGGCTCCGCCATGAACGCCAGGTAATTCACCAGGTCCGCCACCATGCTGTCGTACTCGGATGGCGACATGGTGCCGGGCTTGACCAACACCAGCTGATGGGTTTCAACCTTATTGCCATCAGCATCCTTGACTTCCTGAACCTGCAACCGCTGCTCGCCTTGCAATTCCCAAAGCACATGCGGCATGCCGACGTTGGCAAAAGCAACGTTATTCCAACCGGTGGAGCGCGCTTCGTCACGGTAGAACCCGCGCAAATAGGTATATAGCCAATCCGGCGTGCGCGAACGAGCAATCACCGACAGGTCCGGCGGCGGTGCGCCAAACCACGCTTTTGCGTCGTTCGACTTCATTCCCACCTGCATAGTTTCACCCACTTTTTCACCGGCAAAAAGCAGATTACTCTTGATCTGCTCGTCGGTGAGGCCGACGTCTTTCAGGCGGTTGTAACGCATGGAAGTGGCACTGTGGCAATTCAGGCAATAATTCACGAACACCTTGGCACCGCGCTGCAGAGACGCATGACTGTCAGGGTTGATCGGCGCTTTGTCCAGATGCACATCCTCACTGGCCACAACCGCCAGCGGCAACAACAATCCGAACATGAATAGCAGTTTTTTCATTATCCCGTCACCCTTTCCGGCACTGGTTTGGTCTTGTCATTTTTGGTGTACCACGGCATCAGCGCGAAGAAGAGGAAATACACCACTGTCAGCACACGCGCCACCACGGTAGCGCGGTCCGCACCGCCCAGAACCGGCACGCCCGCGCCGAACTGACCCCACACATTCGAAGGCTCAGTACCCAGATAGCCCAGGATCAGGATGCTCACCACAAAAGCCGCCAGCCAGGATTTGTATTGCACACCGCGATAGCGGATAGATTTGACCGGACTACGATCCAACCACGGCAGCGCCGCAAAGATCATCACTGACAAGCCCATGGCCATCACGCCGGGGAATTGCGAGTTAAACACCGGCGGCACCGCGCGCAGGATGGAGTAATACGGCGTGAAGTACCAGACCGGGGCAATATGCGCCGGGGTCTTCAAGGGGTCAGCCGGCACGAAGTTATTTGCTTCGAGGAAATATCCACCCATTTCCGGCGCGAAGAACACGATTGCCGAGAACACCATCAGGAAGACCACCACACCAACGATGTCCTTCACCGTGTAATACGGATGGAAAGGAATGCCGTCGAGCGGAATGCCGGTCTTGGGATCCTTGTTTTTCTTGATCTCGATACCGTCAGGATTATTGGAACCGACTTCATGCAGCGCAATGATGTGAGCAGCAACCAGGCCCAGCAGCACCAGCGGCAGCGCGATCACATGGAAAGCAAAAAAGCGGTTAAGCGTTGCATCCGACACGAGATAATCGCCGCGCAGCCATTCGGCCACATCCGGCCCAATGAACGGAATCGTCGCGAACAGATTCACGATCACCTGCGCACCCCAGTAAGACATCTGCCCCCACGGCAACAGATAGCCGAAGAACGCCTCGCCCATCAGGCACAGGAAGATGGCCACGCCGAACAGCCAGATCAGTTCGCGTGGGTTGCGGTACGAGCCGTAAAGCAGGCCGCGGAACATGTGCAGGTAAACCACGACGAAAAACATCGAGGCGCCGGTAGAGTGCATATAGCGGATCAGCCAGCCCCAGGACACGTCACGCATGATGTACTCCACCGAAGCGAAGGCCATTGCCGCATCCGGCTTGTAATGCATGGTCAGGAAAATGCCTGTGACGATCTGCAGGACCAGCACCAGCATTGCCAGTGAGCCGAAGTAATACCAGAAATTGAAGTTCTTCGGTGCGTAGTATTCGGAAAGATGTGCTTTCCAGTTAGCGGTCAACGGGAAACGCTCATCTACCCAGTTCAGCGCACAGCTCATGTATTTATTCATTCTTTACGCTCCCTTGGCATCTTCGCCGATCAACATTCGCGCATCGCTGAGATAGTAATGCGGCGGCACTTCCAGATTGATCGGAGCGGGCGAGCCCTTGAATACACGACCGGCCAGATCGAACTTGGAGCCGTGGCATGGGCAGAAAAAGCCGCCCGGCCAATCGCCGCCCATGCCTTCTTCGCCCTGTTTGAGCTTGGAGGACGGGGAGCAGCCGAGGTGAGTACAGATACCAACGACCACCATCAGGTTGGGCTTGATGGAACGCGTTGCGTTTTTGGTATAGTCAGGCTGTTGCGGAACCTCGAGCTTGGGATCGCTCAGCTTGTCGTCGATTTTGCCTAGCTGGTCCAGCATTTCCTGGGTGCGATTAACGATCCACACCGGCTTGCCACGCCATTCGACGGTGATCATCGAACCGGGCTCAATTTTGCCGATATCCACTTCCACCGGCGCACCGGCGGCCTTGGCGCGCTCGCTTGGCAACATGCTCATGACGAATGGAGTTGCCACGGCTACCGTCGCCGCGCCTCCCGCCACTGCCGTCGCAGCAATCAGAAAACGCCGCTTGCTGTGATCCACTACTTGGTCAGCCATCACTATACCTTGGAGTATGTTTTCTAAAAGGACGTGATTGTACAGATTTCTAAGCAAAACTTAAACGGCAAATAAGGCTAAACCGGGTTATCGATATCGACAAAATGATGACTAATACCAAAGCGTTGCGCGAGATGCTCGCCCAACGCCTGCACACCGTAACGCTCGGTCGCGTGATGACCCGCAGCGATAAAGGCAACCCCCGACTCCCGCGCCAGATGAACTGTGCGCTCCGACACCTCTCCCGTCAGGAATGCGTCCACACCCATCGTCGTCGCCAACTCCAGGTAATCCTGGGCGGCGCCGGTGCACCAGGCAATGCGCTTAATGTACTTATCGACATCGCCAACCAGCATGGGCTCGCGGCTCAGCCGCGCTGAAATCAATTTCCCCAACTCCGCCAGCGTCGTCGGCTGTTTCAATTCCCCATACATTGCAATGGACTGTTCCCCGAACCATCCGCCAACCTCAAAACCTAGCAAATTCGCCAATCTTGCGTTATTGCCGAGTTCAGGATGCGCATCCAATGGCAAATGATAGCCAGCCAGACTGATATCGCGCTCCAGCAGGAATTTCAGTCGCGTACGCCGGATACCGGTCACGCGCGCATCCTCGCCCTTCCAGAAATATCCATGATGAACCAGCACGAGATCGGCCTTTAACTCTGCCGCACGCTCCAGCAAGGCCATGCTCGCCGTGACGCCGCTGACGATGACATTGATTTCCGGGCGCCCTTCGACTTGTAGTCCGTTCGGGCTGTAATCACGGAAGCGATCAACCTGCAATAATTGTCCGGTATAATCAATCAGCTCGGATAGTTTCATTGACTTCCCTCGTCTATTTTCATCACATCATTCTTGCAGCAAGGCTTGTCCGGGGATAGCGGCTACAACGAATAAAAATTGTCCATGGAGCTATTTTTAAACCCATGAAAAAACTCTGGCTCATTTTTGCACAAAGCGTGACGATCAGTCTTGCTGCGCTATTTGTTTTGCAGACCTTCCGGCCTGACCTATTGAACGGAAGCGAATCAGCCGTCACGGTCAAGCAAGTCGAACCGCCGCCGAGCGTCCAACGTCAGAACATTACCTCCTACAGCGATGCCGCAAAAAAAGCGATGCCGTCGGTGGTCAATATATTCACCAGCAAAGAATCCCCGGCCGACAACTCACAGTTCTCGGACGACCCTTTATTCCGTCACTTTTTCGGCGACCAATTCAACGACATCCCTCAGCGCGAGAATAGCTTGGGATCGGGGGTCATCGTCACCGCCGACGGCCTGATCCTGACCAACCACCACGTGATCGAAGCCGCCGACGAAATCGAGATCGCCCTGGCTGACGGACGTACCGTTCCTGCACGCATTGTGGGCAGCGATCCCGAGACCGATCTTGCCGTGCTCAAGGTTGACATGAAAGATCTCCCTGCCGTCACGTTCGGTCACTCCGACAAGCTCAGCATTGGCGATGTGGTACTCGCCATCGGCAATCCTTTTGGCGTCGGCCAGGCCGTAACGCAAGGCATAGTCAGCGCACTGGGCCGCAACCACCTTGGCATCAATACTTTCGAAAATTTCATTCAAACCGATGCGCCCATCAACCCCGGCAACTCGGGCGGCGCACTGGTAGATACCCAAGGCAACCTGATCGGCATCAACAGTGCGATTTACTCGCGCAGTGGCGGCTCCATGGGCATAGGCTTTGCCATTCCCGTCAGTCTGGCGCAGCAAGTGATGGAGCAAATCATTCGCCAAGGAAGCGTCACGCGAGGCTGGATCGGCATTGAAGCCCAAGACATCACTCCGGAACTGGCGGAGTCGTTCAAACTCAAGGAAATACGCGGTGCATTAATTGCCGGCGTGATGCGCGGCGGACCGGCCGACAAGGCCGGCATCAAGCCGGGCGACATCCTGCTGGAAGTCAACGGCAGCGTTGTCATGGACAGCTCCGACATGCTGAACCTGATTTCCAGCCTTAAACCCGGCCAGCCCGCGACGGTGAAAATCGTGCGCAATCAGGCCGAACTCAAGCTTTCCATTCCAATTGGCAAGCGGCCGCGACTGCAGGCCCGAGTGAATTAATTTTCTGGTTTCAGCCGGGGCTAGCTGTAACTTTCGGATTTAGCGGTGACGAAGCCGGCGGCCAATATGCCGGCTTCATAGAGCAGCCATAACGGAACTGCCAGCATGAACTGCGAAATGATGTCCGGTGGTGTCAGTATGGCACCGGCCACGAATGCACCGACCACCACATAGGAACGAACTTCCTTCAGCGTTGCAATCTGCACAAATCCAAGTTTGACCAGTGCCACCACAACGACAGGCACTTCGAAGGCAATGCCGAACGCCAGGAAAAGCGTAATTACGAAGTCTAGATAGTTGCCGATGTCCGTCATCACCGCGACGCCCTCAGGCGCCGTACCGGTAATGAAGCCGAACACCACCGGAAATACCAGGAAATAGGCGAATGCCATGCCAAGCAGGAAAAGCAAGGTGCTGAGCATGACCATGGGCGCCGCGAAGCGTTTTTCATGCTGATACAGGCCGGGGGCAACGAACGCCCAGACCTGGTACAGGGTATAGGGCAGCGAGATCACAAAAGCCGATAGCATCGCCACCTTCATCGGGACGAAGAACGGTGTGGTCACGGCGGTCGCTATCATCTGACCGCCCTGAGGCAGCTGTTGCAGCAAGGGATGCGCCAGCACGGAATAAATGTCGTTGGCAAAAGGAAACAGGCAAATAAACGTCAGCACGATGCCGGCGACGATATGCAGCAACCGGTCGCGCAACTCGATCAGATGTGAAATGAAGGTATCGGAAGTGTTCATGATTCCGGACTGGATTATGCGTCCGGTTTTTTCTGGTCAGAGGAGTGGATATCACTGATGAGGTTATCCGCAGCACTATTGGCCTGACGGATTTCTTCCGTCATCTCCGATTCGATGGCGGCCACATTCTGCGTAACTTCGCCGTGGAGCTTGCGGAATTCATCTGCTTTCAATTCGCGCTCGATATCGCCTTTGACGGTAGACACATAACGCTGCATGCGCCCGGCAAGCAAACCCAGCGTACGCGCCACCTTGGGAAGCTTTTCCGGACCGATCACGATCAACGCTACCACGGCGATGATCAGGATTTCGCCAAAGGAGACATCGAACACGGCTTAGTGCCTGGTTTTTTCGGTCACTTCGCCTTCAACGGTTTTCGAGTGCTCGGAATCGTCGTCAAGCTTGGGCTTGGATTGCTCTTCACGCATGGCATCCTTGAACCCCTTGACCGCGCCACCGAGATCGCCACCGACATTACGCAACTTTTTGGTGCCGAAAATCAGCAACACCACCACCAGCACGATAATCCAGTGCCAAATACTGAATGAACCCATCACTATCTCCTTAAGTTGGGCAGGCTACGTCTTGGGCAGCGCAGCACCGCCTCCAAATACATGAATATGCAGGTGGAAAACCTCCTGTCCGCCGCCATGACCAGTATTGATCATGGTACGAAAACCGGTTTCCAATCCTTGTTCTATCGCCAGCTTGGGCGCCAGCAGCAACATCCGACCCAGCAGATCGCTATGTTCATCGCCGCATTCCACCAGACTCGCGACATGCAGCTTCGGGACAAGCATGAAGTGTACCGGGGCGATGGGGCGTATATCGTGAAACGCGATGACTTCGTCGTCTTCATACAATTTTTTGCTCGGGATATCCCCGGCCACGATCTTGCAGAAGATACAGTCACTCATGTCATTTCTCCAGGCGGGCGATGGGTACAAGCATGAACTGAAGATTCGTCATGCGCCAGCAATTAAGCCGTTGGACGCGCAGCTTTCTCATCGAGGCCGGACAGACCTTCGCGCCGCGCCAGTTCGTTGAGAATGTCATCCGGATGCAACCCTGCATGCGCGAGCATCACCAATGTATGGAACCAGAGATCGGCGGTTTCGTAAATGATCTTCTGCGGGTCGCCATCCTTGGCGGCAAGGATGGTTTCAGTCGCTTCCTCGCCGACTTTTTTGAGAATGCCATCCATCCCCTTGGAATATAGCTTGGCCACATAGGAGGACTGCGGGTCCGCAGTCTTGCGGCTTTCAAGCACTTCAGCAAGTCGACTCAGCGTATCACTCATGGCGGTAGATCTCCTCCGGGTCTTTCAGTACCGGCTGATCCGTCACCCATTCCCGGTTCTCCAGCTTCTGGAAAAAGCAGCTATGACGACCGGTATGACAGGCAATACCGCCAACCTGTTCCACCGTAAGCAGCAGAACGTCTTCGTCGCAATCGAGACGGATTTCCTTGACCACTTGCACATGCCCGGACTCTTCGCCCTTGTGCCACAGCTTCTTGCGCGAGCGCGACCAGAACACAGCGTGGCCGGTTTCCACCGTCAGCCTAAGCGCCTCCCGGTCCATCCAGGCGAACATCAACATCTGACCCGTGCCATCCTCCTGCACGATCACCGGCACCAGACCGTCGTGGGTCCAATTGACCTTGTTCAACCAGCTATCGGGCATCAGAGTCGTACCTCGATTCCGTGATCAGCCATGTAGTGCTTGGCCTGGTTTACCGAATATTCGCCGAAATGGAAGATGCTGGCCGCAAGCACGGCATCGGCACCGCCTTTTTTAACGCCATCTACCAGATGATCCAGATTGCCGACACCGCCGGATGCGATGATGGGCACATCCACGGCATCGCTGATCGCGCGGGTCAATGCCAAGTCGAAACCGCTTTTGGTGCCGTCTCTATCCATACTGGTCAGCAGCAGTTCGCCGGCACCCAGTTCGACCATCTTTTTCGCCCACTCCACCGCGTCGAGCCCGGTTGGCTTGCGTCCGCCGTGGGTAAACACTTCCCAATGATCGCCGACCCGCTTGGCGTCGATGGCGACCACGATGCACTGCGAACCGAAACGTCCGGAGGCGTCTGCCACCAGTTGCGGATTGACCACTGCGGACGTATTCATGCTGACCTTGTCGGCGCCGGCATTGAGCAGCCGACGCACATCCTCGACTGCCCGCACACCTCCGCCGACGGTCAACGGGATAAATACCTGCGAGGCCACTTGCTCGATGATATGCAGGATCAGTCCGCGATTGTCAGAGCTGGCGGTGATATCGAGGAAAGTCAGCTCATCGGCGCCTTGTTCGTCGTAACGGCGGGCAATCTCCACCGGATCGCCAGCATCCCGCAACTCGACAAAATTGACGCCCTTGACCACCCGTCCGTCGGTCACATCCATGCAGGGAATGATGCGCTTGGCAAGTCCCATTAAACGCTCAATTCCTCCGCCAGCGCCTGCGCGGCGGCGAAATCCAGTGTGCCTTCATAGATGGCACGACCGGTGATGGCGCCCATGATGCCTTCATCCTCGACGGCACACAGACGCCTGACGTCGTCCAGATTGGTAATTCCGCCGCTGGCGATGACCGGGATGCGCAGGCTCTGCGCCAATGCTACCGTCGCTTCGATATTCACGCCGTTCAGCATGCCATCGCGGCCGATATCGGTATAAACAATAGCCTCGACGCCGTAATCCTCGAACTTCTTGCCGAGATCGATCACGTCATGGCCGGTCAGTTTGGACCAGCCATCCACCGCGACCTTGCCATCCTTGGCATCCAGCCCAACCATGATGTGGCCCGGAAAGGCGTAGCAGGCATCATGCAGGAAGCCGGGATTTTTTACCGCAGCGGTACCGATGATGATGTAGCTGATGCCGTCATCCAGATAGCGTTCTATCGTATCCAGGTCGCGAATACCGCCACCCAGCTGGATGGGGATATCCCCGCCCACAGCGGCCACGATGGACTTGATCGCCTCTTCGTTCACCGGCTTGCCAGCGAATGCGCCGTTCAGATCCACCAGATGCAGGCGCTGCGCGCCCTTTTCCACCCAGTGTCGCGCCATCGCGGTGGGGTCTTCGGAAAACACCGTAGCGTCTTCCATGAGGCCTTGTTTGAGACGGACGCAGTGGCCGTCTTTGAGATCAATCGCAGGAATAATCAGCATGATAAATGGGCAATAAAATCAGGGACGTCCGTCCCAGTTAACGAAGTTGAGGAGTAATGATAATCCGGCCTGTTGGCTTTTTTCCGGGTGGAACTGTACGGCGAAAATATTATCCCGCCCTACCGCGCTGGTAAAGCGGAACGGGTATTCGGTATACGCCGTTTCCAGGGCGCTGTCCGTCGGCTCGACGTAATAGCTATGCACGAAATAAAAACGTTCATCCGGAGCGATTCCAGCCCACAGCGGGTGGCTGCGTGTCTGGCGCACCTCATTCCAACCCATGTGCGGCACTTTCAGCTTGTTGCCTTCGGCATCGACCATGAGTGAATGAGGAAAGCGCTTGACCCGCCCAGGCAGAATACCCAAGCCGTCCACGTTGCCTTCCTCGCTGTGCTCGAACAGCAATTGCAAGCCGATACAGATGCCAAGAAACGGCTTGCTGGCAGCCGCTTCGTACACCGCGCGGCGCAGGTTGCGGTCGTCCAGTTCGCGCACGCAATCCGGCATCGCCCCTTGTCCGGGAAACACCACGCGGTCGGCAGCGGCGATCTCAGCGGGATCGCTGGTCACCAGAACGGAGCGGCCAGGCGCGACATGCTCAAGGGCCTTGGCTACCGAGCGCAGGTTGCCCATGCCGTAATCGATTACTGCAATATCAGTCATGATGAATAGCTGTCAGCGGTCAGCGTCAGAAAGTTGAATCCGAAATCTGCAATCAGGTTGCAGGGGTTGCGAAGTCGGTTATAGCGTTCCCTTGGTCGAAGGCATCACCCCGGCCATGCGCGGATCGGCTTCCGCCGCCACGCGCAGGGCACGACCGAACGCTTTGAAAATCGTCTCGGCTTGATGATGGGCATTGTCGCCGCGCAGATTGTCGATATGTAAGGTCACCAGGGCATGGTTGACGAAGCCCTGGAAGAATTCATGGATCAGGTCGACATCGAAATCGCCGATACGGGCACGTGTAAACTCCACCCCGAATTCGAGGCCTGGACGGCCGGAAATATCCAGCACCACGCGCGACAACGCCTCATCCAATGGGACGTAGGCATGGCCGTAACGGCGGATGCCCTTTTTGTCGCCAATCGCCTTGGCGAAAGCCTGACCCAGCGTAATGCCGATGTCTTCTACCGTGTGATGCGCATCGATATGCAGATCGCCATTGGCCTGGACAGAAATATCCATCATGCCATGCCGGGCGATCTGATCGAGCATGTGATCAAGGAAAGGGAGGCCGGTCGCGAATTCGGAAACGCCAGTGCCATCGAGATTGAGTGACACGGAAATCTGTGTTTCCAGGGTGTTACGGCTGACTTGAGCGGTTCGCATAGGTAAGTCGCTGAAAAATGGGCTCATTCTACCGCAAAAACTCGCGCAATGCCGACACCAGCTGCTGACATTGCTCGTCGGTACCTATCGTGATGCGCATAAAGGGCGCGATGCGGGCGGGATTCCTGAAATGGCGCACGATGATGCTGCGGTCGCGCAACGCCGCCGTCAGTTCCGCACCGTCGCGCTCGTTGTGCCGGGCAAAGATGAAATTGGCACCCGAAGGCAGCACCGTAAAATCCAACGCTTCCAGATCGACCACCAGCTTTTCGCGCGAAGCAATGACATGGTTCCGGGTTTTCTCGAAATAATCGCGGTCTTCCATCGCCGCAATCGCGCCAGCCTGCGCAAAGCGATCCAGCGGATAGGAATTGAAGCTGTCCTTGACGCGCACCAGCGCCTCGATCAGATCAGGATGGCCGACCGCATAACCGACACGCAAGCCGGCAAGCGAACGTGCTTTCGACAACGTATGCACGACCAGTAATTGCGGGTAATTCTTGACCAATGGAATCGCGGATTCGCCGCCGAAATCAATGTAAGCCTCATCCACCACCACAACCGTGTCTGGATTGGCTTGCAACAAGCGCTCGATTTCGCCCAACGCCAGCAATCGGCCTGTTGGCGCATTCGGATTGGGGAAAATGATGCCGCCGTTGGGCTGAATATAATCGTCGATATCGATTTCGAATGATTCGGTGAGCGGAATCGTCTGGAAGCCGACCTCATAAAGCCCACAGTACACCGGATAAAAACTGTAGGTAATGTCCGGGAACAGAATGGGCTTGCCGTGCTTCAGCAACGCCTGGAATACGTGCGCCAGCACCTCGTCGGAACCATTTCCGACAAACACATTGGCCGGCGTCAGCTCGTAATATCCAGCAATAGCATCGCGCAAATGGTCGGAATTCGGATCAGGATACAGCCGCAGCGATTCGCCAACCTCCGCCTGCAACGCCTCAAGCACCCTGGGGCTGGGCCCGTAAGGATTCTCGTTGGTGTTGAGCTTGACCAGATTGGCAAGCTTGGGCTGCTCGCCCGGTACGTAGGGCGTCAGCCGCTTGACGGTATCGCTCCAGAACTTGCTCAATGTAGCCCCTGTTTCAGTAGTAAACGAATGTGCGCCGGCCATGCATTGCGCGCAGAGCTAGCCTTTCAGACGATATTCGGCGGAACGGGCGTGCGCCTGCAAGCCTTCGCCGTAAGCCAGCGTACTGGCAATCCTGCCCAAGGTCTGTGCGCCTTCTGCCGACACCATGATCAGGCTGGAGCGCTTCTGGAAATCGTACACGCCCAGCGGCGAGGAGAAGCGCGCCGTACGCGAAGTCGGCAGCACGTGATTCGGCCCGGCACAGTAATCGCCCAGCGACTCGCATGTCTGACGGCCCATGAAAATCGCGCCGGCGTGCTTTATTTTTTTGGTCAGCGCGACGGGATCGTCGACCGACAACTCCAGGTGTTCGGGAGAAATGTAATTGGCGATTTCGGCAGCTTCGTCAAGATCGCGCACCTGAATCAGCGCACCGCGGTCCTGCAGCGAGGTACGGATGATTTCCGCTCGCGGCATTTCCTTGATCAGCCTATCGATGCTGGCCTGCACACGATCCAGGAATTCGCCGTCCGGCGACAACAGGATGGCCTGCGCCAGTTCGTCGTGTTCAGCCTGTGAGAACAGATCCATCGCCACCCAGTCCGGATCGGTCTTGCCGTCGCAAATCACCAGAATTTCGGACGGTCCCGCGACCATGTCGATACCGACCACGCCAAACACGCGGCGCTTGGCCGCGGCCACATAAGCATTGCCGGGGCCGACGATCTTGTCCACTTGCGGTACGGTTTCGGTGCCGTAAGCCAGTGCACCAACCGCTTGTGCGCCTCCAACGCAGAACACGCGGTCCACCCCGCACACAGCGGCAGCGGCCAGAACCAGCGGATTCCTCTCCCCGCCCGGGGTCGGCACGACCATGATCAGCTCCTGCACGCCCGCCACCTTTGCCGGAATCGCATTCATCAGCACCGAGGAGGGATAGGCTGCCTTACCGCCCGGCACATACAATCCGACTCGATCGAGTGCAGTCACTTGTTGACCGAGCATGGTACCGTCAGCTTCGGTATAGCTCCATGAACTCATCAGTTGTTTTTCGTGATAAACGCGCACCCGGTCTGCCGCCTGCTTAAGCGCTTCGCGCTGCTCGGCCGGCAGATTTCCCAATGCTTCGGTCAGCCGCGCCTGTGGTAACTCAAGATCTTCCATCCGGTCCGCGCTGACACGGTCGAAGCGCTGCGTGTACTCCAGCACGGCAGCATCGCCGCGCGTTTTGACATCCTTCAGGATGCCCGCGACCACGGCGTCGACCTGATCGTCCTGTGCGCCCTCAAATGCCAGCAGCTGCTGAAGCGATGCGTCGAATGTAGTGTCGGTAGTCGTATAGCGTCTGATTTTCAACATGTTACTTTCCTGGTGTGACGGCACCGGCAAAGGCGTCAATGATGGGTTGAATTTGTGCGCGCTTCAGCTTGAGCGAGGCCTGATTGATGACCAAGCGAGAACTGATCGGCATGATTTCCTCGACTGCAATCAGGTGATTGGCGCGCAAGGTGCCGCCGGTGCTGACGAGATCGACAATGGCATCGGCGAGGCCGACCAGCGGCGCGAGTTCCATTGATCCATACAGCTTGATCAGGTCGACGTGCATACCCTTGCCGGCAAAGTGTTCGCGCGCGATTTTGGTGTACTTGGTTGCCACTTTCAGACGCGCACCGGGTTTGGCCACAGCGGCGTAGTCGAACCCTTCGCGTACCGCGACCATCATCTTGCACCGGGCGATCTGCAAATCCAGCGGCTGGTAGAGGCCGGTTCCGCCATGTTCATACAGCACGTCCTTGCCGGCGATGCCGATATCGGCGCCGCCGTTTTCGACATAGGTCGGCACGTCGCTGGCGCGTACGATAATCAGGCGCACATCTGCACGGTTGGTGCCGATAATCAGCTTGCGCGAGGACTCCGGATCTTCGGCCGGAACGATCCCCGCCGCTTGCAGCAGTGGCACGGTTTCTTCAAAGATGCGGCCTTTGGACAGGGCAATGGTGATCTGGCTCATTTTGATCTTCTGATAATGGCGCCCAGTTGCGACAGTTTCTGCTCGAGATGCTCGTAGCCGCGATCAAGGTGGTAAATTCGCTCGATAGTGGTTTCGCCTTCGGCAACCAGACCGGCCAACACCAATCCGGCGGACGCGCGCAGGTCGGTCGCCATCACGGTTGCGCCCTCTAACTGGGCAACGCCTCTCACGATCGCCGTGTTGCCGTCGATCTGGATGTCGGCACCCAGTCGTTGCAACTCGACGGCGTGCATGAAGCGGTTTTCGAAAATGGTTTCACGGATGACCGCAGTCCCGGTCGCCACCGTATTGATGGTCATGAACTGGGCTTGCATGTCGGTGGGGAAAGCCGGATACGGCGCAGTACGTATCGATACCGCCGTCAGTTTTTGAGGCGCACGCAGCGTAATCGCCTCGAACTGTGGCGACTTCTCGCCGCTGATTTCGCAGCCGGCGTCCATCAGCTTGTCCACGACCGAATCCAGATAGCCCATGGAAGTGCCGGTCAGGCGGACTTCACCGCCAGTGATGGCTGCCGCACAAAGATAAGTACCGGTTTCGATACGGTCGGGCATGATGCGGTGCGTCGCTCCATGCAGACGTTCAACGCCCTGGATGCGGATGACATCCGTGCCTGCACCGCTGATACGCGCGCCCATCGCAGACAGGCACTGTGCCAGATCGACCACTTCCGGCTCGCGTGCGGCATTCTCGATCACAGTTTCGCCATCGGCCAGACAAGCGGCCATCATCAGATTTTCAGTACCGGTCACGGTCACCATGTCGGTAAAGAGGCGCGCACCCTTCAAGCGGCCGACCTGGGCGTTCACATAACCGTGCTCGACCTTCACCTCGGCGCCCATGGATTGCAGGCCCTTGATGTGCTGATCGACCGGACGCGCGCCGATGGCGCAACCTCCGGGCAGGCTGACGTGTGCTTCGCCGCAACGCGCTACCAACGGCCCCAGCACCAGCACCGCCGCACGCATGGTTTTCACCATTTCGTAGGGGGCTTTCGGATTATTGAGGCCCGAGGCATCCAGCGTCACGGTATCGCCGGACTGCGCAACCTTGACGCCCATCTGCTCCAGCAGACGGAGCATGGTTTGAATGTCATTGAGATCGGGAACGTTGGTCAGCGTCAACGGCTCGCTGGTCAACAGCGCGGCGCACAGAATCGGCAGCGCGGCGTTCTTGGCACCGGAAATGCGTACTTCCCCTTTGAGCGGCTGGCCGCCCTGGATCACTAATTTGTCCATAACGCTGTCTAGCTTCCGTCCCTGATCTTAAGTTTTGATTATTCTGCGCTGTGTTTACACCGCTTGTGGCAACAGCTTCTGCAGCTCGCCGTTCTGGTACATCTCGCGCATGATGTCGGCACCACCGACGAATTCGCCGTTGACGTACAACTGCGGGATCGTCGGCCAATTCGCGTAGCTCTTGATACCTTCGCGGATTTCCGGATCACTCAACACATCAACGGTGACCAGATCGCGTGCACCGCAGGCTTTCAGGATTTGCACCGCAACGCTGGAGAAGCCGCACTGCGGAAACTGAGGCGTTCCCTTCATATAAAGCACCACCGGATTGCCGGTCACTTGCGCTCGTATTTTTTCCTGTACGTCCATGATTACTCCAATAAATTAAAGGTTGCCAGCCGCCCACGCCTCGGGCGTGAAGGTGCGCAATGAAAGCGCATGTATTTCCTGTCGCATGCGGTCTCCCAACGCCTGGTAGACCAACTGGTGCTGCTGCACCATATTCTTGCCGCTAAATTGCTGGCTGACCACGACCGCTTCGAAATGCTGGCCGTCCTCACCGCGCACCTCCACATGGTCACATGCCAGTCCTTGCTGAATGTATTCCTGGACTTGCTTTGCACTTAACATCATCAACCCCGCAATTTATAGCCGCTCTTGAGCAGACGCAAAGTGAGCCATGATAAAGCCAAAAAGCTGATGCCGACAACGATCAAGCTGATTCCCGGCGCGATGTCGCCCTGGCCGAAGAAGCCGTGGCGGAACCCGTCTATCATGTAAAAGAACGGATTGAGATGCGACACTTTTTGCCAGAATGGCGGCAGCGAATGAATCGAATAAAACACGCCTGATAAAAAGGACAATGGCATGATGATGAAGTTCTGGAATGCCGCCATCTGGTCAAATTTCTCCGACCAGATTCCGGCGATGATACCCAATGTTCCCAGCAGGCCGCCGCCCAGAATCGCAAAGGCCAGGATGAGTAAAGGCTGCGCGACCGGCAGATCGACAAAAAACAGCGCCACCAGCCATACGCTCGCACCCACCACCAGGCCGCGAATAATCGCCGCCATCAGGAATGCCAGGAAAAATTCCCAGTAGGAAAGCGGCGTCAGCAACAGGAATACGATATTGCCCATCACCTTGGATTGAATCAGGCTCGATGAGCTGTTGGCGAATGCATTCTGCAGCAAGGACATCATCATCAGGCCGGGAATCAGAAACGCGGTATAGCTGATGCCTTCGTAGACCTGCACATGCGACGACAGCACATGCGAGAAAATGAGCAAATACAACAATGCGGTAATCACCGGCGCAGCAACGGTCTGGAAACTCACTTTCCAGAAACGCAGGATCTCTTTCTTGAAGAGTGTCCACATGCCGGTCATTGCCGAACGATCTCCATGAATACGTCTTCCAGATCGACTTCGATCAGCTCCATGTCTTCGACCTTGATCTCGGAACTCCGCAACTCCGACAGGACGAACTCGATCTGCGCCACTTCAGGAAGCGCAAATGTGTAATGCTCACCGTCTTGCGAACGCAGCAGCGGACTAAGCGATGCAGGTAGCGCAGCCGTTGCCAGACGCAGACGTAAATTCTTCCCGGGAATGCGATTAAGCAGATTCTGGGTACTGTCCAACGCCACTACCTTGCCCTGCTTCAGCATCGCCACGCGCGAGCAGAGGGTTTCCGCCTCTTCAAGATAATGCGTGGTCAGGATGATGGTGTGCCCTTCGTGGTTGAGGCGCTTGATGAATTCCCACAGCATTTGCCGCAGCTCCACATCGACGCCAGCAGTCGGCTCGTCGAGCACCACGACCGGCGGCTTGTGCGCCAAGGCCTGCGCGATTAAAGCGCGCCGCTTCATCCCGCCGGAGAGTCGGCGCATATTGGTATACGCCTTGTCGGTCAGACCCAGCGACTCGATGACCTCGTCCACCCAGGCATCGTTCTCCCTTCCAAGACCGAAATACCCGGCCTGGAAACGCAGCATTTCCCTGACGTTGAAAAACGGGTCAAACACCAGCTCTTGCGGTACGACCCCCAGCAGGCGACGAGTCTGTTGGTAATCGCCGACGACGTCATGACCCATCACGCTGAGCCTGCCGCTGGTCGGCCGCAGCAATCCTGCCAGCAGGTTGATCAAGGTCGACTTCCCGGCGCCATTCGGACCCAGCAGAGCAAAGAATTCGCCCTGTTCGATAGTCAAATCGATCCCCTTCAGTGCCTCGAAAGCGCCGAATGATTTATGGACCTGATCGATGTGGATCGCGGGAATCATGGAAATAAAAAAGCACTAAGGCGCAAGCGCCTCAGTGATGGTGCTGGGGGATGAGATCAAGGACGCCGTAAAGCGTCGCCATGTTGACCAGGTTGGAAGGCAGATTGACGAAAGTCAGGCTGATGTTGCGCTTGTGCGCCTGGCGCAGCCATTCGAACATCAGGCTGACCGCGGTCGAGTCGACTTCGGAGACGCCGGCAAGATCCATTTCCAGGTTCTCTGCCGTAAAGGCGGCATTGCTCTCCTCCAGCAGGGCATTGACGTTTTCAAGCGTCATGGCCCCACTGATGCGGAGTGTATTGCCCTGTGTTTCGATAAGCGACAACTCAGCCCTGCTTTCTGTCGCTGGCGGCAGAAGACGAAGGTTGCTTGTTCTTGTCTGCAAGACGCTGGATCAGGCCGTCCATGCCAGACTGGCGAACTTCGGTGGAAAACTGTCCACGATAGTTGGTCACCAGGCTGACGCCTTCGATCACGACATCGTAGACCTTCCAGCCGTCTTCCTTCTTGATCAGGCTGTAGTCGATAGGCAGCGGCTGACCGCCTGGTTGCACGATCTGCGTACGAACGGTCACATCGGTGTCGGTAGGTTGGGCGCGCATCGGCTTGTATTCGATGACCTGATTGCGATATTTGGTCAGCGCCGAAGCATAAGTGCGGATCAGCAGCGAACGGAACTCATTGACGAACTGCTGTTGCTGCTCCTTGGTGGCACGTCCCCAGTGCTTGCCAAGCACCATGCGCGACATACGCTCGAAATCGAAATGCGGCAGGATCTTCTCTTCAGCGAGCGTGGAAATCTTGCGCATATCGCCGTTCTGAATGTCCTTGTCCTTGCGGATGATTTCAAGAACATCGTTGGCCGTATTCTTGACCAGCACGTCCGGCGCCACGTCTTCCGCCGTTGCCACGTTGACAAGCAGCATGGCGGCGATGCCGGTCATTAAATTAATCATGAATTTCATTGAGCTGTCTCCGTCTCTTTCTTTTCGCTGCCGTCGGATGCCTTGTTGTAGAGGAATTGGCTGATCATTTTTTCGAGCACCACGGCGTCCTGAGTATGCGTGATTTTATCACCATTCTTGAGCGCCACTTCGTCACCTCCCGCATCGAGACCAACGTATTGCTCGCCCAGCAGGCCCGACGTATAGATATTGGCGAAAGTGTCTTTCGGGAAGTTGTAGTGCTTGTCTATCTTCAGAGTGACCAGCGCTTCAAAGGTTTCATTATCGAGCTGGATGCTATCCACGCGACCGACCACGACACCAGCACTCTTTACCGGAGCACGGCTCTTCAATCCGCCGATATTCTCAAAAGCAGCGGTCACGGTATAAGTCTCGCCAATCTGGTTGGAGGTCAGGTTGCCCACTTTCATTGCCAGGCCGATCAATGCCGCGACGCCCGCCGCGACAAAAATGCCGACCCATAAATCCAGAGTTGTTCTATCCATTTTTTAATCTCCTCAAATGCTGATCATGAACGAGGTCAGCACAAAATCCAGCCCCAGCACTGCCAGCGATGAATTCACCACGGTACGGGTTGTCGCGCGGCTCACGCCTTCTGCCGTCGGCGGAGCATCGTAACCTTCGAATAGCGCGATGATGGTACAGGCAACGCCAAAAACGAAACTCTTGATGACGCCGTTGACGATATCCTCACGGAAATCCACATTGGCTTGCATCTGCGACCAGAAAGCACCTTCGTCGATACCTAGCAAAGGCACCGCCACCAGATAGCCGCCGAACACGCCCATAATCGAGAACAGCGCCGCTAACAAAGGCATCGAAATCACCCCGGCCCAGAAACGCGGTGCGACCACGCGGGCAATCGGATTGACCGCCATCATTTCCATCGCAGAAAGCTGCTCGGTCGCCTTCATCAGACCGATTTCAGCAGTGATGGCGGTACCGGCACGGCCGGCGAACAGCAACGCGGTGACCACCGGGCCCAACTCGCGCACCAACGACAACGCCACCAGCACGCCGATAGCCTCGGAAGAACCATACTTCTGCAGCGTGTTGTAGCCTTGCAGGCCCAGCACCATGCCGACAAACAGCGCCGAGACCAGAATGATGATCAGCGACAGCACGCCGGTGAAATATATTTCGCGTATCGTCAGGCCAAACCGGCGCAGGCTTTCGCCAGAGAGCACGAGTGTTTGCAGGAAGAAACGCGCAGCGCAGCCGAGACGCCAGATGCGATCGATAACGCGATGGCCGATCCCACGAAACGACCTGACCAGACGATTAAACATTGGCGCCCCGCAGCATATCCTGACGATAATCCGGGGCAGCATAATGGAACGGCACCGGACCGTCCGCCTCGCCATGCACGAACTGGTGCACGAAGGGCGTTTCCGAGCAGCGCAGCTCTTCCGGCGTACCTTCTGCAACAACGACGCCAGCCGAAACGAAATAGACGTAATCGACGAACAGGAACGCTTCGTGCACGTCGTGCGTCACCACGATGGAAGTCGCACCGAGCGCGTCATTGAGGCTACGAATCAGGTTGACGATCACGCCCATGGAAATCGGGTCGAGACCAGCAAACGGCTCGTCGTACATGATGATGGTAGGGTCGAGCGCCACGGCCCGCGCCAAGGCGACACGGCGCGCCATGCCACCGGAAAGCTCGGCAGGCATCAGGTCGCGCGCACCGCGCAACCCAACTGCGTTCAGCTTGAGCAGTACCAGATCGCGGATCACGGATTCCGGCAGATCGGTATGTTCGCGCATCGGGAAGGCCACATTGTCGAACACCGAAAGATCGGTGAACAATGCGCCGAACTGGAAAAGCATGCCCATCTTGCGCCGTAGCTGATAAATGCCGGCGCGATCCTGTTCATGCACCACCTTCCCGTCAACGCGCACCTCGCCGGCACTGGGCTTCAACTGCCCGCCGATCAGCCGCAGCAGCGTGGTTTTACCCGAGCCGGAACCGCCCATGATCGCCACCACCTTGCCGCGAGGGAAGCGCATGTTGATTCCCTTGTGCAGCAAACGGTTGTTGTACGAGAAAGAAAGATTGTCTATTTCGACGATGTTGTCAGTCATAAGCGGGGCATTCTAATGCAAATTAGAATGCCGCGCTAACGGGTGGGGGCATGCGAGCCTTGCGCAGCATGTAAATTATTACAGTTCGCCGTAGGAATGCAGCCCCGACAGGAACATGTTGACGCCGAGGAAGGCAAAGGTCGTCACAAGCAGGCCGACCAAAGCCCACCAGGCGAGTATCGGTCCACGCAACCCCTTGACTAACCGCAGGTGCAGCCAGGCGGCATAGTTCAGCCAGACGATCAGCGCCCAGGTTTCCTTGGGATCCCAGGACCAGTAGCCGCCCCAGGCTTCCGCAGCCCACATGGCGCCTAGGATGGTTGCGATGGTGAAGAAGGCGAAACCGACCGCGATGGATTTGTACATCAGGTCATCCAGCACTTCAAGCTTGGGGAGACGGGTCGCCAGCACACCGCGCGCCGCCAGAACATAGGCTGCCCCCACCATTGCCGCCAGAGAGAAGGCCCCGTAGCCGATGAAATTGGCCGGCACGTGGATTTTCATCCAGTAGGACTGAAGCGCCGGAACCAGCGGCTGGATGCCTTGCGCCTCGCGGTCGAAGGTATACCAGAGAATAAAGCCCACAGCCGCGCTCACGACCAGCAGCACGAACGCGCCCAGTTGGCGGGTATCGTAGAATTTTTCGTAGTACAGGTAGATAAGCGCCGTAATCAGGCAGAACAGCACAAAGACTTCATAAAGGTTGCTGATCGGGATATGGCCGACGTCCGGAGCGATCAGGTAAGACTCGTACCAGCGCACCATAAGACCGACAAAGCCCATCAGTACGGCGGCCCAGGTCAAACCTGACGCCACCTTGCCGGCAAAGTCCGAACGGGACAGTAGCGCAAGCCAGTAAGCGGCCGTCGCCATCACGAACAGTACGTTCATCCACATGATCGCGGACTGGCTGGAAAGCAGGTACTTGAGGAAAAATGCCTGCTCCGTCCGCGCCAGATCGCCTTGATACTGGCTGATGCCGAACAGGCTGACGGCGGCGATACCAACGATCAGCAATCGTATCGGCTTGAAATACCAGCCTAACCAGCTAAAACCGGGCACCGCGGCAAACAGAAAGCTCTTTTCGTAGATATCCATATAGTCGGCGTACTGACTGTAGGCAAAAAAAGCTCCGCACAGCAGCAACAGTGAAAACGCCCAGTCCACCCATGAAAGGCGTTTCAGGAAAGGCTCGGGTGCTTCATGACCAAGTATCGATTCCATTTTCATCCTTTGAACAACGCTTGCAATTGCTCGCTATGGCGGGCGTATTCGAATTCAAAATCGCGGTTCTTCCGGTTGGAAGACATCGCGAACAGCACGCTTTGCGACTCCGGTTTGACCAAGAGCCATATTCTTCGTTCTCGCAAGTAAATCATCGCGAAGATACCCAGCACCAGCAGCACCGATCCACCATACACCAGATTTTTGCCCGGCGAGCGCGTCAACTGGAAGCCGCTGGCCTGCACCTGCTCGTATTGCATCATTTCCAGGTAAAACGGCGTGCCGTAAAAGAAAATGTCGCTCATCGAGTTCAGGGTTTCATGCACGAATTGCTGGGTGGTTTCATCCGGCTGCGGTGCAGGCAGACTGGCGCGCTCCCGACTCAAGGCCAGGCCTTCGTATGCAGCATTGGCGATGATCTTGAGATAGGTCATCGCTGCTTTTTCGCGCTCCTTTTCCGGCACGGACTCTTCTATCAGTTTGGCTACCTGGGTATATCCTCCATCGGCAAATGCCTTCAGTAGACGCACGGTGCTGCTCTCGAACTTGCTGCGCAATTCTTCGTTGGCTTCCTGGCCCTGCAATGCCTTGGACGAAAGTCGCTTGGCGATTTCCGGTGCCAGGCTGGCGTCGAACATAACCGCACGAAGGCGCATGAAATCGCCGATCGAGTTTTCGCTATCGGCAGGAATTCTCAAGTAGCTGAATTCCTCACTTTGCGCCGCGCGGACCCCGGAGACGAAATACGGCCGCCCGCCTATCGTCAGCGGTTGCATGTAATTGATGTATTCGCGCGCCTGCCCTTGTGCATCGCGCACCTTGAATGTGACGCTAGGCCCGACGTTGCGCGGTTTTCCTTTGCCATCGGCGCTGAGATTGAGAATATTGAACAAACGGAAATCATCCAGTTCGACCGTCAGGGCATCCTGCCCGGAACCTTGCGTCAGGTTGTCGAACACGCGACCCTGCATTTTCGCCGGCTCATGGTCACTGCCCCGTAACGGCCAGACATTGAAATCCATACGCGAACCGCCGTCCTGGAAATCCGACTGGTAAATCGCGATGCCTTTATAGATCAACGGATGGTTGACGCGGATAGTCGCTTTCAGCGGCTCCTTGAGATCCTTGTCCAGGATTTCCACATCGCTCTCAAAGGACTTGGGCTGCCCGGTCGCGTAATGCTCGATGCGGAAATCCTTGAGCGCGACCGCGAAAGGCAGCTCCTGCACCAGGTAACCATCGCGAATCCGCATGAATGCCACATCGCCGCGCGCACCTTCCGGCAAGGTCATATTGGCACGGAAAGAAAGATTGCCGATCGACAGACGACTCTTTCCGGGCACTTCGGTCTCGGGAATATCGAGCGTCTCAACCACCTTGTAGCCAAGCAGCTCCTGCACCTTGAGCGGCACATTGCCGTCCATCAGCCCACCAATGCAAATCACGACAATGGCAGCATGCGTGAAGATATAGCCGAGGCGCTGGTAACTGCCCGCCTTGGCGGCAAGTAAGGTGCTGCCGTCGGCCTGCGGTACGCTACGGAAACGGAAACCGCGCGCCGTCAGGAATCCGCCGAGGCGTCGCACGACCTCATCGACCGGCGCGGTAAAGAAATATTCGTTCTTGTGATTGAAGTTGCGCAGCGATTTTTCGGTGGCATGCTCGCGGAAAGTACGCAGCTCATGCAGCATCGACGGCGTATTGCGATAGATGCAAAAGCTGGTGGACAGTACCAGGAAGACCAGTATCAGCAGGAACCACGCAGTGTGATAAACGTCGTACAGCCCCAGCATCTCGAACATGCCGAACCAGAACTGGCCGAATTGCACCACGTAATTCGGGTAAGGCTCGTTCTGCTTGAGAACGGTTCCGATGATCGAGGCAATGCCCAGCACCGTCAGCAGGCTGATGGCGAAACGCATCGAGCTGAACAGCTCATAAACTGCGCGGGACGTGTTGAGATTAGGGTTTTTCAATATTTTGAAATAACTTGGGGGCGGCAACCGCCACCCCCAGTTAACGCCTCAGCAATGGAATTGGATTACTTCAGGCCTTGAATATAATCGGCCACCGCGGCGATATCGCTATCGGACAACTTGCCGGCAATCATGCGCATCATTTGCGCGGAATCGTTGGCACGCTCACCCGCACGGAAAGTCTTCAGCTGATTGACCGTATATTCGGCATGCTGACCTGCCAGACGTGGAAAGTGCACCGGAATACCGGAACCAGTGGGGCCGTGGCAGCTTGCGCATGCGGGCACGCCAACGCCAGGCAAACCGCCGCGATAGATCCTTTCGCCGAGGGAGCCGGGGCCATTCGTCTTGGCCGCACCGCCGTTCGCCTTCTGCGAACCGAAATAAGCGCCCAGGTTGACCATGTCCTCATCGGTCAGATTCACCACCATGCTGGACATGACCGCATTATTACGTTCGCCCGACTTGAAATTCTTGAGTTGCTTGGTGATGTATTCCGGGTGCTGCGCCGCCAGTTTTGGGTTCATCGTGATTACGCTATTGCCGTCTGCACCATGGCACGCAACGCAAACCGTCGTGGCAATCGTGGAACCCTTGACGGCGTCGCCAGCCGCCTGGGCAGCAGATGCGCCAAGCAAACCCATCGACAATGCAGCAAAAACTCGGAAACTCATTGAATACTCCTCGAATGACTCTGACTGTGACGGCCGTGGCCGGAATGTGCAGCATTTTATCCAAATTCAGGATATCGTGATAGCATTTTGCCGTTCCCCGAAAGACCCGATATGCCGCTGTTCCAGAACGCCGAATTCTTTATTTCCGCGCACCAGTTGCGCGACCTTCCACCAGCGACCGGCATCGAAATCGCCTTCGCCGGCCGATCCAACGCCGGCAAGTCGAGTGCGATCAATACCCTGGCCAACCACAACCGCCTCGCCTATGTCAGCAAACAACCCGGCCGGACACAGCTGATCAACTTCTTCAGCCTGGGCGGCGACCGCTATCTGGTCGACCTTCCCGGCTACGGCTATGCCAAGGTACCGGAGGCTATGCGAAAACATTGGCAGCTCGTTCTCGCCGCCTACCTCTCGCAGCGTTTCAGCCTGCACGGCCTGGTATTGGTCATGGACTCGCGCCATCCGCTGACTCCGCTAGACCGCCAGATGCTCGACTGGTTCGGTCCGACCGGCAAACCCATCCATGTGCTACTGACCAAATCCGACAAGCTCTCGCGCAGCGATGCGATGAAAACGCTCAATGCCGTGCGTAAGGAATTGCAGGAAGCCTGGGGAAACTGCACGGTGCAGCTGTTTTCGAGCCTGAAAAAACAAGGGGTGGAAGAGGCCGAGAAGATCATCGGCGCATGGCTGAATCCGCCAGCAGAGGATCACCCCGAAGACGCCGAGCCAATTATCGAATAGCAAAGCCGGCATTGCCGGCTTTTCTTTGATAACCCCCCAGTCATCTTTCACAAAAGCTGGGAGACATGAATTCCGGTCTTCGCCGGAGCAAAGCCACACTAGATTCGTTTGAACATCAAATCCCAGACACCGTGCCCAAGGTTCAGTCCACGCTGCTCGAACTTGGTCAGCGGCCGATACTCCGGCCTTGGCGCGTAGTCCACGGCACTATTGACGAGCCTCGGCTCAGCGCGCAGCACTTCCAGCGTCCACTGCGCATACTCTTCCCAATCGGTCGCAAAATGCAGATACCCGCCCGGCTTCAGCTTGCTGCACAGCAATGCAACGAACTCCGCCTGCAGCAATCGTCGCTTGTGGTGCCGCTTTTTCGGCCACGGGTCGGGGAAGAAAATGTGTACGCCGTCGAGCGATGCATCGGCGATCATATGCCGCAACACTTCCACCGCATCATGCTGAATCAGACGCAGATTGGCGAGCCCTTGCTCTTCCATCAGTTTAAGCAGGTTACCCACCCCCGGCGTGTGCACTTCGATGCCGAGATAGTCCTTGTCGGGATTAGCCGCAGCGATTTGCGCCGTGGCGGTGCCCATGCCAAATCCGATTTCGAGAATTTTCGGCGCAGTACGACCGAAAGCCCGTTCCAGATCGAGCGACTCAGCCGCATAAGGAATGCCATAAAGAGGCAACAGGGTTTCCACCGCGCGCTGCTGGGCGGGAGTTAAACGCCCCTGGCGCAGAACAAAACTGCGGATGGCGCGGTGATTTTCCATGTCGGATCCAGCGGAGAAGAAAGGGGCGGATTATACCCGAGCGGCTTTTCGCCGTTTACAACGCATGCCGCTTGTCGCCCCCGGAAAATCCCAGCAAAGGCTGACCCAGCCCTTTCCCCAGCGCGATCACCTTGAATAACTCGCCCATTTCTGCCGGGGACAGCAGCTTCTGCGCCTCAGCTGCCAGAGGCAGATAGGCGGCCACGTCGCTCGGCGAGATTTGGGACAGCAGATCGGTAATCCCGCTATTGATCAGAAACTGCGCCTGGGAGGTATAGCCCAGCACTTGCAGACCATGCGCCACCCCAGCCTCGGCGATGGCAGTGAAATCGACGTGTGCGGTGATGTCCTGCAGCCCAGGAAACAAGAATGGATCGTCGTGCGCATGGTGGCGGTAATGGCACATCAGCGTGCCCGCGCCGCGCTGCGGATGGTAATACTCGCGTCGCGGAAAACCGTAATCGATCAGCAACAGCGCTCCGCGCTCCAGCCTTTCGGCCAGGCTGGCGATCAGCGCTGGGGCGGCGAGGCAGATTTCGGTAATGTAATCGTTCGGCAACTTCCGCATCCGAACCGCATCGGCCAAGGCACCCTCAACCGGGCGTTCGCGCCACACCAAGGCTTCGCCTTCAACACCGACTCCACGCTCGCTGATGCCATTCTCCCGCTGCGCTACAAGGTGTACCGGCAACGCATCCAGCACCTCATTGCCGACCACGCATCCGGCGAACACATCAGGCAATGCATCCAGCCATTGCACCCGCGAGGCCAATGCATCAGGCAATTCCCGCTGTATGGTTTCCTGCTGCACTGCCCGCAAGTGGGCACTGACTTCGAGTATGAGATAACGCCCGGGAAGGGCGTCCAGCCGCTGCAATTCGGTGAGCAGTTGCACCGCAAACCGGCCAGTTCCTGCTCCGAGTTCCAGCACCTCGCCATCGCTCGCCCTTATGATTTGCGCCACTTGCCTGGCCAGCGTACGGCCAAAAAGTGCAGAAATTTCCGGCGCTGTAACGAAATCGCCCCCCGAGCCGAATTTCTGCATGCCGGCGCTGTAATAGCCAAGCCCCGGGGCATACAAAGCCATCTCCATGTACCGGGAAAAATCGAGCCAGCCGCCGGAGGCGGCA